>NZ_JALXPM010000021.1:0-47715 GCF_025147615.1 Brevibacterium luteolum
CTGCTGTCTGGGCGCCTCAGCCGGCCACCGCCTCGGGCCCGGTGAGCACCGCCTCGGGATCGGTGAGCAGCGCCTCGGGCCCGGAACTCAGGCCGCGGGACGCTGCCGGCCGAGCCGGATGAGCATGAACGCGTAGTGGATGCCGGCGGCGAGGTGGAGGACGACGCCAGTGCTCAGCAGCACGAGCGCGATCGGCTCAATCGGGGTGTCAGCCAGCCTCGGGGCGCTGCCGAGCAGCAGCAGCGGCAGCCCGGTCATGATGAGTGCGGTGCGGATCTTGCCCAGCCAGGTGACATGGGAGTCCTGGGTGGCGTGCATGCGGGTCGCGCCGACGAGGCCGAGGCCGAAGTCCGTGAGCACGATGACGAGCAGCATCCACACCGGCAGGATCCCGAAGACCGTCATCGCCGCGCAGATGAACGCGATGCCCAGCCGGTCGGCGACCGGGTCGATGACCGCGCCGACCCGGGAGGCCATGTTCCAGCGGCGGGCGATGAACCCGTCGATCCAGTCCGTCGCCCCGAACACCGCCAGCGCGATGGTTGCAAGGATCCGGTCATCGGGTTCGCGCATGAGCCAGATGACGATCGGGACGAGCACCACCAGCCGGATGACCGAGATCATGTTGGGCAGCGTGAGCACCTCGTGGCGCGTCGGTCTCATGAGGCCAGGTCCTTTTCTGCCAGCCAATCGCGGGCGATCGGCGCGGTCTCGCGGGTTCCGTAGTGGCTGTGCCGGTTGAGCTGCTGGAGTTCGGTGACATCGAGGCGCAGCGTCGCCCGGGCCAGCGCCTCGGTGAAGTGCGGGTGCAGGCTGGGCACCACCAGCGGGGTGACGAGCTGGGCGAGGACAAGCTTGCGCGGATCGGCCAGCACCTGCAGCTCGTCGCTTTCAAGCGCGGGGTCGGCTGCCGGAATGAGCGCCGCCAGCACCTCGCCTGTGGTGAGCATGTCGCGGGCTGCCAGCGTGTCACCGGGGATCGTGTCGATGTACTCGGCTGTGACCCCGTAGGCGTCCTCCAGCCCGCGCGGTCCGTACGGGCGGTGCCGGACGTGGGCGCCGGCGGCGACCTTGACCGGCTCGTCGATGTCGCGCAGCTCGCCGATGTCGACGAGCCGATGCTCCTGACCATACTCGCGGCGGATGACGAAGCACTCATGGTCAGCCGCCTCAGCAGGAGCGAGCACACGCATGTTCGTCGGCAGTGCCGACTGCAGCGCCAGTTGGATCTGGGCGGTGTCGACCTCGCGGATGTCAGGTTTGAAGTACTGCAGCAGGTGCCCGCCGTACTCCGGGAACACCTCGAGTCCGCCGGCCATGAACTGCGGCAGATAGTCCTCCCGCTGACCCAGCTCGAACTTCCGCTCCACCTCCGCGCCGGCGTCCTCGAGCACCTGGGCGAAGATCTCCGCGATGACGATATTCGAGTAGTACGACTGCGATCCCACCCGCACCAGCGTGCCCGGCTCCGGCTTCTCCTCCTGCGGGGCCCGGATGATCGGCTCGGTGAGTCCGCACCCGGACAGCAGAGCCCCAGCTGCCGCCGAGGCGGTGAGTCCGGCTGCGGTCAGAAACCGCCGCCGAGGCAGGGGGACCATGGTCTGGGCACCTGTCCTTTCGTGCCGGGAGGGTGAGGGTGGATGGCTGCCGGGAGGGCTTCGGCATCGAGTCTAGCGAGGGGAGATGGACGCTCGCTGGCCGCATCCCGACAGGGATCGACGCTGGACTGGCGGCATGCGACGCATCGGCTTCCGTCGCCTGCCCGCACCTGCCCGCTTCGACGAACCCAGCGGACAGTGCGCCCGCCAGCTCGTCACCCGCTCCTGAACCGGCCGCGCGGCTGCAGCGGCGCAGGCACATGGCGGCACGCTGGGCCGCCGCACTGCAGCTGAGACGCACCCTTGACCAGGCTCGACGCCCGCTGAAACCATGAGCCTATGGACGCCTCCCTGCCCCTCACCGAACCCCTGACCCCACCTGCCGACGTCGATCCGGCCACGCTCACGATCACCGGCGAGGAGCCTCGGGAGCGGGGCTATGCGCGCGGGCAGGCAGCCGCGGCTGACATCGCCCGCGCTGCGGCCGGGTATTCGGCGCTCTTCACCGCAGGGCAGATCCCGCCCCGGTCTCAGCAGGATGCCGCCGAAGCCTCGCTCACCGCGCTCGAGGCGTGGGATGCCCGTCAGGTCGAGGAGCTGCGCGGGGTGGCCGCCGGTGCCGCCGCAGCCGGCGCGACGTTCGACGGTCAGCCGCTTCAGCTGTGGCATGTGGGCCTGGTCGCCGCCCGCACCGAGATCCTCACCCTGGCTGTCGAACCGACCCCGGAATGCTCGACGATCGCCTACGCCGCACCTGGCCGCACCCTCGGCGTGCAGACCTGGGACTGGCACGCCGAGTTCGCCGGATACTGGCACTACCAGCAGGTCAGCCCATGCGGGGAGACGGGCCTGTCGCACGCCGGGTTCGCCGAATACGGGATGCTCGGAAAGATCGGGCTCAACTCCGCCGGCGTCGGCGTGATGCTCAACATCCTCAAGAACCGCGACGACGCAGCCGGCGGAGTGCCCGTCCACGCGCTGCTCGCCGGGGTGCTCGACCGGGCGCGCAACGTCGAGGAAGCTCTCGACATCATCGACTCCGCCCACACCACCTCGTCCTCGGTCATCACCGTCGTCGGCTGCGATGACGCCGTCATGGTCGAGATCAGCCCGCACGGCACGTCCCGGCTGCGCCACGACAACGAGGTCGTCGCCCTCGACGGTGAGCCGATCGGCCCCGGCGCCCCTGCCCCGAACTCTGGACGGTTCCCGGACGGGCCCGGCGGCGGAGACCGGGGGATCACCGCCAGTGGAGGATTCCTCATCCACACCAACCACTTCATCGCGCCTGATCAGCAGGACGGCGCCCTGCCGCTGTCGGCGACGAGCCACTCCGAGGAGCGCATCAGCCTGCTCGACGAGAGGCTGCGCGGCTTCGCCGCCACCACCTCAGCTGCCGGCGGGCCGCACCCGGGTGCCGACGATCTGCTTACCCTCATGTGCACCGGCGACGGCGATGCTCCGGTGTGCACGAGCGCGGATGTGCACGCGCCGTTCGGACGGCGCACCGCCACTCTCGTCACCGTCGCCATCGACCCGAACGCCGGCACCATCCGGATGTCCCCGGGCAGCCCACGCGAGCTGTTCGGCACCGACGCGCCCGGCGCCTCGGGACCGGCCGAAACCGCACGACAGGAGACGTTCGAGGTCAGGTGAGCGGCAGGCGGTCGTGAGACACTGAAGCTCCGGGACGCCACAGTCCCAGCGACCGGCCGTGACCGGCCGGAGAAGGGAAGGAAGCCCGCTGTGGTCAACAGACTTCGCGACGCCAGCAGCCCGTACCTGCGCCAGCACGCCGACAATCCCGTCGACTGGTGGCCGTGGTGTGCCGAGGCCTTCGACGAGGCCCGGTCCCGCGATGTGCCGGTGCTCGTATCGATCGGCTACTCGACCTGTCACTGGTGCCACGTCATGGCCGCCGAATCCTTCGCCGATCCTGAGACCGCAGCCCAGCTCAACGCCGACTACGTCAGCATCAAGGTCGACCGGGAGGAGCTGCCGACCGTCGACGCCTATTACATGGACGCCCTGCAGGCGATGCGTGGGGCCGGCGGCTGGCCGATGACCGTCATCGCCGACCACGACGGCCGGCCCTTCTTCACCGGCACTTATTTCCCGCCGCGGCCCAGACCCGGCCAGCCGGCCTTCCGTCAGGTGCTCTCGGCGGTGAGCGAAACGTGGAAGACCGAACGCGATCGCGTCGACGGGATCGCCTCCCACCTGACCGATGCGCTGGCGAGCGTGCACGAGAAGGTCGCCGCGAGTCTGCCTGCCGGCACCGCCGCCGAGGCGCCGGGCGCCGAGGAGCTCGCCGCCGCTGTCGAGATGCTCGAGGGGACCTTCGACTCGCGCACCGGCGGATTCGGGCCCGCCCCGAAGTTCCCGCCGCTCATGACGATCATCCAGCTCGTCACCCATGCCGCGCGGGTCGGGGTCGGGGGCGCTGGCGGCGGTGGCGATTCCGGCGGTGATTCCGGAGGCGGAGCCGCGGCTGGCAGTGGGGCGCGGGCGCTGCGCATGGTGCGCACGACCATGTCCCACATCGCCGCCGGCGGCATGCGCGACCAGGTCGAAGGCGGCATCGCCCGCTACAGCGTCGACGGCCAGTGGCATGTGCCGCACTTCGAGAAGATGCTCTACGACAACGCCCTCTACATCCGTGCGACCACCGCCTGGTTCCGGCTCGAGCAGTGGCTGGCCGGCGGGGGAGGAACCGGTGCTCAGCTCGCCTCCCGGTACGCGGCGCTGGCCGCGCGCGAGGCCCGCGAGACCATCGCCTATCTGCGCACCACACTCACGCCCGAGGGCACCTTCGCGGCGGCCATCGACGCCGATTCGCTCGACGACCATGGACGGTCAGTCGAGGGCGCCTACTACACCGTCGCCGCTGCCGACATGCAGGACGCCTTCCCCACCGGCAGCCTTTTCACCGCCAACGGCAGAGTCGAGGGTCGAAGCGTCATCACAGCTCCGGCGATTCTCGATTGGCTCACCGATGACCAGACTGGTCAGACCCCACCGTGGGAGGGCGAGCAGGTTGAAGCCGACCGGCAGCTGCTGCTCGATATGCGCGCCGAGCGGGCCTTCCCGCATGTCGATGACAAGACGGTCACCGAGTGGAACGCACTCGCCGTCACCGCCCTCGCTGAAGCCGCACTCGTCTTCGCCGAACCCGATTACGCTGACACCGCGCGCGAGGTGTTCACCGCCCTGCTGGCCACCGCCGACCTACCGGCCGGCGGGCGGCCGCGCAGCTCTGCAGCCGGCAAGCCGGGGGACAATGCCGGCGGGCTGGCCGACTGGGC
This sequence comes from Brevibacterium luteolum, assembly GCF_025147615.1. Taxonomy (NCBI): domain Bacteria; kingdom Bacillati; phylum Actinomycetota; class Actinomycetes; order Micrococcales; family Brevibacteriaceae; genus Brevibacterium; species Brevibacterium luteolum. The sequence continues at coordinate 4,904 of NZ_JALXPM010000021.1, forward strand.
TGGCGTGGGCCGGGCCGCGATCGCACTCGAGCTCCTTGACACCGGCCGCCGCCACGCAGTCGGCGACAACCTCGGCATCGCCGTCGCTGCCGCCCGGCACATCCGCTCCCACTTCGTCGATACGAGCAGCGAACCGATGCGCTGCACCGACGGCACTGACCCGGTGATCGGCTTCAGCACCTCCGACCCGGTCGACAACGTCACCCCGGCAGGCCGGACCGCGGCCGCGGAGCTGTTCCTGCTGCTGGCCGAACTCATCGTCCCGGCCATCGGCTGGCGGGAGCCCGGTGCCGGAGAGGCCGGTGACGCCAATGATCGCGAGGGTGATGGGGACGACTGCGACGACCGTTGCAGTGACGGCGACCGCTCCGTCGGCGGAAGCCGGTCTGGGGGAGGCACGCGCGGCGAGCGGGCCGGGACCAGCGGGGAACCGCGGCCGCGCGGCGCCGCAGAGCTCGGCGCTGAGGCCAGCGACATCGTCTACGGGCTGCTGAGCGTCTACCGTCCGCTCATCCAGGAGGCCCCGCGCGGCTGCGGCTGGGCGCTGTACCTGTCTGAACTCCTCGAATCCCGGATGGTGCACGTCACGACCGCCAGCCGCACGCTCGCCGAACGCGCTGCCCGCTATCCGCTCGTCGCCGTCGTTGAGATCGCCGCAGAAGGTCCCGGCGGATCCGTGCCCGAATCAGGGGCCACAGTCTGCCGGGACGCCATCTGCCTGCCGCCGCTGTCCGACGAGCGAGCACTCGCCCGGCAGCTCGACCGGCTCTCCCCGCCGCGCAGCTGAGCGGACCCAGGAGGCGACCACGGCCTCGGAACGAAATCGAAGCCAAGCGGCCGGTCACGGGCCGTTGAGCACGAACTCCGCACCACACGGGTCGGTGACATGGGCGAACGTCCCGAACGGTGTGCTCCCGGTCGCCCCGGTCGTGGCGCCGAGGCGCTCGGCCGCCTCACAGGCGGTCTCGACTTCCGGGGTGTGGAAGTAGGTGAGCCAGCGGGAGGACTGCTCCGGGTCCGGCATCGCCGCCGCGTCGGCGAGTCCGCACACCACCGGGCAGGGCGTGCCGCCGTCCAAGGTGCCGGTCGGAGAGCCGTTGGTGACATAGCGGGCCCCGCCGTGGACGGCGCCGGTGCGATCGACGAGCGCCCAGTCGAAGACGTCGCGGTAGAACTCGGCGGTGGCATCGAAGGCGGTGCTGCGGCACTCGAACCAGGCCGGGGTGCCAGGGGTATGTGGCAGGTCGAAACCGGTGATGGTGCCCGGCTGCCACACGTTGACCGTCGCGCCACCGGGATCGTCGACGAAGATGAGCGCGCCGGTCTCGCCGGGGCTCGGGGCCTCGTGCGGCTGCGCGCCGGCCGCCCGGGCGCACTCGGCGGTGCGAGTGAGGTCATCGGAGCGCAGGTACACCCCGAAGCTGCTCGGCCACGGCTGCCCGGCAGGATCGGTCATCCCGCGGGTGTCGACGAAACCGCCGACAGTGTGGCCGGCAGAGGTGATGATGGAGAACTCGTCGGGCCCGGCCGGTGGTGCGAACTCCCAGCCGAAGAGACGGTGGTAGAAGTCCTGCGAGCGGTCCGGATCCGGTGAGCCGAGGTCGAGCCAGCACGGTGCTCCGGAGCGGAAATCAGCAGTCATGGGCAGTTCTTTCACACGCCCTGACCTGCGGTTTCGAGGGCGCTGATGTCGAGCTTGTGCATCTGCATCATCGCCTGGATCTGCTCATCGGTCCGCATGAGCTCGGACATGTTCGCCGGTACGATCTGCCAGCTGAGGCCGAACCTGTCCTTGCACCAGCCGCACTGTTCGGATTCGGGCACGTGCGACAGCGCGTTCCAGTAGTAGTCGATTTCGTCCTGGTCTTTGCACTGGACGGTGAAGGAGATCGCCTCGGAGAACGTGAACAGCGGCCCGCCGTCGAGGCAGATGAACGAGACCCCGTTGAGGACGAACTCCCCGGTGAGCACTTTGCCCTGCTTGCCGGCGAAGTGCTCACTGAGGGACTCATCGGGGTATTCGGTGATGGAGACGATGCGTGAGTTGGGGAAGACGCTGACGTAGTACTCCATCGCCTCCCTGGCATTCGAGTCGAACCACAGGCATGGGCTGATCGGCAGAATGGTTGACATGATGTTTCCCTATTGTGTTGGGATGGATGCGACCGAGCTGGTCACAGCTCGTTGAGCATGAAGGCGGCCCCCTGCGGGTCGGTGACCTGGCAGAAGCGGCCGAACGGCGACTGGCCGACCTCGCCGGTGGTAGCGCCAAGACGCTGAGCGGTCTCCAGCGTCGCGTCGAGATCCTTCGTGCCGAAGAAGATCGACCACGTCGACTCCTGGAACTCCGGTGGCATAGCGGCGGCGTCGACGAGTCCGCAGACGGCTTCGCACTGGGTGCCGTCGGGCAGCGTCCCGGTGACCGAGCCGTTGGTGGCATAGCGCGGGTTGCCCTCCGGCATGCCGTCCATCTCCACGACGGACCAGTCGAAGACTTCGCGGTAGAAGTCGGCTGAGGCGTCGAAGTCGGTGCTGCGGCATTCGAACCAGACCGGGGTGCCGTGCTTGAGCGGCAACTCGAAACCGGTGAGCTGGTTCGGCTGCCACGCGTTCAGGCCTGCGCCGGACGGATCGGCCATGACGGACATCGAGCCGGCATCGCCTGCCTGCTCATGGTCGATGTAGACGGTGCCGCGTTCGCGGGCCTTCGCGACTGTCGAGGCGAGGTCGTCGGTGTGGAGGTAGACGTCGAAGCGCGTGGGGATCTCGCCGCCTTCCGGGCAGGTCATGCCGGAGACATCCATCAGCCCGCCGACGGTGCTGCCATCTGCGGTGATGAGGTGGTAATGGTTCATTTCGGCGCCGAGGTCGTTGAACTCCCAGCCGAAGATCTCGCGGTAGAAGTCGAGGGAGCCGCTGAGGTGATGGGTTCCGAGGTCGAGCCAGCAGGGAGCGCCGGTGCGGTACTGAGGTGACATGATGCAATCCAATCGCAGTAGGGCCATCGGTCACGGCCTGGTGATGCCAATCTATGGCGGTTCGGTGTGGTGATGTGTGTCCGTTTTTGCGGTCTTGCCGCTCAGCTGCGGATCAGCGCGATGGAGCCAGCATTGGCAGGGCCGGCAGCATGGGGACCGACGGCTGCGGGGCCGGGCCGAAGGTCAGCGTGATGTGCTGGGCTGAGGTCACCGGTTGCCGGTGGACGGCGACGACGGGAGCCGATGGTGCCAGGTGGTCGACCACCTCGGAGGCGGCGTCGACACTGAAGCCGAGCAGCCACGGGGCGCCAGCGCACAGCGGCAGGCGAATGCGCTGCTGACCTCGGCACAGCACACCGGCCAGCGGCAGGCCGATGGGTGCCGGAGTCGGGAACCACCCGATCCACATGAGCGGCGGAAGGCGCAGCCCGGACGGCGGAGCGTCGATGTTGATGGTGACGTGTGCGGCTTTCGGATCCCCGATGGAGAACGGGGCCGGTGAACGGTCGGCGACCTGGTCGGCGAGCGTCCGGAAGGCAGCCGGGCTGGTGCCGACGGCCTCGCGGAACCGGCGGGTGAACGAGGACACGGAGGTGAAGCCGACCTGTGTGCACACGTCGACGACGGCGTTATCGCCGGTCAGCAGCAGGTTCTTGGCGGCGTGGAAGCGCAGCGCAGCGAGGAACCGGCCAGGCGGAGTGCGCGTGGCGGCGGCGAACATGCGGTTGAAGTGGAAGGGACTGTAGCCGAGGTGGTCGGCGATGTCGGCAACGCTGATGTCTTCCGCAAGGTGCTCCATGGCGAAAGCTGCAGCGCGCTTTGCCGTGTCGGTGCTCACATCTGTGACAGTACTCCGTGGGCGGGTGCTTGTCACTGGTGGATTCGGATGGTGGGTGGCCGGGCGGAGAGGTGGCGCGGTCAGCGTGAGCGGGGCCGCTGGGGTTCAGCTGACGCGGTCAGCGTGAGCGGGGCCGGCGCCGGCGGATGAGGGCGGCGCGGACATCGTGGGCGACCCGGCTCATGTCGCTGCGGCGGGTGACCCGGATGACGATCCAGCCGAGCTGCTCGAGTGTCTGCAGGCGAGCGATGTCGCGGTTGTACTGGGCCTCGTCGCCGCGGTGATGATCGCCGTCGTATTCGACCGCGACCTTCTCGTGCCGGTAGGCCATGTCGAGCAGGTAGTAGTAGCCGGTGGCGGGATTCTCGACGCTGACGGAGACCTCGGGTTCGGGCAGGCCGGCGTCGACGAGGCTGAGGCGCAGGCGGGTCTCCTGCGGCGAATCGACTCCGGGCCGGGCGCGGTGGAGCGCGGCGATGGCGAGCTTGCGGCCGGGATAGCGTCGGGTTCCGACGATGAGTTGAGACAGCTGAACGGGTGTGAGCTTGGGTGGGCCGTGCCAGCGGCCGAGCACAGCGTCGAAGCACTGGACGAGTTCGAGGAAGCCGAGCTGGCCGGCGAGGTCGAGAAGGGTCTGTCTGATGGTGGCGAGCCGGAACGTCGCAACCGAGAGGTGCTTGATCGTTCCAACCTGGCGACAGCTGACCCATGGGCGCCTAATAGCTGCGGCCGGTTGTTCAACGCTGACTTCCAGCTGGCTGGGGAGTCCTCGAAGCGGGAGTCCGTGGAGAACCGCCGCAGAGCGTCGAGAGACAACCGCGTGCGGTGCCACGACTGCCAATGCCGTTGCCATCTCGAAGGTGCGATGCCAATCGTCGCCTGCCCAATCGGGGATGTTAAGTTCTGCCGGCCCGTCGGGGTGAACGTAAATGCCCTTGCCGAAGCGCGAAACGAGCTGGCGGCGCCGATACTCGTTGAGGTTCCGTCGGACGAGGTAGCCGTAGTTTGCGTACCGAGGGAGGGTCGCTCTTTTCTTACGCTGGGAGCGGTTTCGCGTGCTCATGAGGACAGCTTCATCGGTTCCAATTGGGATTGGAATGGGCTGGTCGAATCTGTGGATGGCGGCTCTCTAGAGTCCCCGTCGTTGCCTGTCGACATTGACTGCAATATCGAGCGGGCTCAATTCTGCAGTCAACGACTATGTTTTGCCCGATTCATAGCCGTTGAGTGCTGAATCCATGAGCGAGCTTTTGGTAGTCAGCGAGTCCCGCCGAAATCTACTCCGGCCGGTGCCCGATTCCTACGAGTGTGCTCGTGTTGAGCGAGGTGAATCCATCGCGGTTCAGGCCCGCGAGGAAGCCTGACCGGACCTCCTCAACCTGCTCACCGCTCATCCCGGAGAACATGCTGCGGAACCCTGACCCGGTGATGACCAGCCAGGCAAGCTCGTCATCGAGCTCCAGGCTCCGCTCCTGCACGGTGACGCTCACATCGGTCAGGCCTAGACCTTCCATCCACGGGCCGAAGGCGTCCTGGGTGTCGATCTGGTCGAAGCTGAGTTCGGTCTTCTGACCGGCGTCGTCCGCGTGGGCGGCGGTGCCTTCACCGCCGCGCCTCTCATCCTCTCGGACAGACTTCGCGTCCGCAGGGTCGGGCAGCTTCTCGTCTCTCACCCGCTGGATCGAGCTGAAGGCCCGCATGCCGATGTCGGCCATGACCCCGTGATCCCACACAGACAGCATCAGTCGCCCACCCGGCCGCAACCGGTTCACCAGCTGGCGCGACCCAGCTGTGAAGTCCGGGAAGAACATGATTCCGAGGACGCACTGCACGAGGTCGTACTCACCCGGTTGCCCAAACGCCAGTACATCAGCCTGGTGTGTGCGCACCTGTCCCAGCCCGAGCTCGCCTGCCCGCTGGCGAAGCACATCGAGCAGACCGCCAGCGAGGTCGACGGCATCGACTTGGCCACCCGCTCCCACAGCAGCGGCTGCCGGCAGTGCTGAGGAGCCGATCCCGGAGCATGCGTCGAGAACCCGCTCACCGGGTTGGGGGTCGGCGGCCGCGACGGCGTCTGCGCCGATGCGATCCCACAGGTGCGGAGCGAGGCGGGAGTAGTCAGCGGCGGCGTCGGTGAAGTGCTGCGAGTCGACCATGGTCGCACTGTAGAACCAGGCCGCCGCCGGCGCTAATGCGCCGACTGGCATATGTGGCGCCGGAGTGCCGCCGCCTCAGCAGCCTCAGCAGCCGCCGCCTCAGGCTCCGCCCAGGTAGGCGTGCGCGACGTGGAACATGTCGTGCACGTCGGTGATAGCGCACATCTCGCGTGCCGAGTGCATGCTCCACAGCCCGATGCCGATGTCGACGGTCGTCATGCCCAGCCGGGTTGCGGTCAGCGGCCCGATCGTCGAACCGCACGGCATCGAGTTGTTCGACACGAACTCCTGGTAGGCGACGTCAGCAGCATCGCAGGCGGCGGCGAACCGGGCGGTGCCGATCGCATCGGTGGCATAGCGCTGCTGGGCGTTGATCTTCAGCAGCGGCCCGGCGCCCAGGCGCGGTCGGTTGACCGGGTCGTGGCGCTCGGGGAAGTTCGGGTGCACACCGTGCCCGGTGTCGGCGGAGAAGCAGATGGAAGACGCCATCGAGCGCAGGTACGCCTCTCGACCCACCGTCGCGCCACCGCCGCCACCGTCACCATCCCCGGCAACCGCGGCGACGATCCGCTCGGTGACGTCGGCGAGGAACGGCCCGCAGGCACCCGAGCGGGTGTTGGAGCCGACCTCCTCATGGTCGAAGGCGGCCAGCAGCGGGATCTCGCTGATCTCAGCCGGGTCGATGAGTGCCAGCGCGCTCATCCCGGCATGCACGGATGACAGGTTGTCGAGGCGGGGGCTGGCGAGGAACTCGTCGTGCAGACCGAAGGTCACCGGTTCCTGCGCAGCGATCGTGACGATATCGAATCCGGCGACATCGGCGGCCTTGACCCCGGCTGAGGCGGCGAGCACCTCGAGCACGTCGGTGCTCTGAAGTCCGTCGGCTGCCCGCAGCAGCCCGGTGAGATCCTCCAGGCCGATGACCGGCTGCAGGTGGCGCTGCTTGTCGAGGGAGAGCTTCTGGTTGACCTCACGGTCGAGGTGGATCGCCAGCTGCGGGATCCGGGCGATCGGCTTCGTGCGCGCGAGCACCGTCTGCCCATCACGGGTCACGAGCCGCCCGGCGAGGCTGAGCTCCCGGTCGAGCCACGAGTTCAGCAGCGGCCCGCCGTAGATCTCGACGCCGATCTGCAGTGCACCCTCAGTCGTGAACCCCGGGTTGGGCTTGAGCTTGAAAGCCGGGGAGTCGGTGTGCGTGCCGAACACCCGGAACACCGGAGCCGAGGCGCCGCCCGCCTTCCCAGCACCACCACCAGTAGCACCACCGGCACCACCCTCGGGCATCACCCAGGCGATCGCCGCGCCGTCGCGCACCACGACGTACTTCCCGCCTGCGCACAGCTGCCAGGCTTCGGCCTCGTTCAGCTCACTGAACCCGGCTGCGACGAGCCGCTCGCGCACATTGGCCGCCGCGTGGAACGACGACGGGGAGGCATAGACGAAGGAGGACAGGTCGGCAGCAACGGTGCTCGGCGCAGATTCAGTCGTGATGGTCATACGTAGTAGCGTAGTCAATCGTGCTCTCGGTTCTCATGCGCCTTTTCGGCTGGACCTACATCCCGATCTCCGTCATCGCCAAGCTCCCCTTCGCGATGTCGGTCGTCGCTGTGCTCACAGCCGTCGCCGCCACCCGCGAGAGCTACACCCTGGCCGGTTCGACCGCCGCGCTCGTCGGCCTCGGCACCGCGATCTCCGGCCCCCTCATCGGCGCAGCCGCCGACCGCTGGGGCCAGCGCATCGTCCTCATCGTCACCGCGCTCGCCAACGCCGCCGCTCTCTTCGGGCTTGCCGTCGCCCTCCGCCTGGAGGTCACCACCCCGGTCGTGCTCGCCGCCGGCATGGCGATCGGCCTCACCAGCCCGCAGGCCTCGTCGATGGTGCGCACCCGCTGGCTCTACGCCATCCGCGCAACGCTCACCGGCACCAATGCCCGCAAAGTCACCTCGAAGGTGCTGTCGTATGAGTCGATGACCGATGAGCTCGTCTTCGTATTCGGCCCGGTCATCGTCGGCATCGTCGCCGTCGCCTTGGGCGTCGTCGTCCCGCTCGACTTCGCCGCCGTGCTCACCGGCCTCGGCGTCCTCGCCTTCGCCGTCCACCCCTCGGTGCGCTTCACCACCGGCCACGCCCGCCAGCCCGCTTCTGCCCCCGAGGCGGTCTCCGCTTCCGAGGTGGCCGGCGCCTCCCAGCCGGACCCCGCCTCCCCGTCGTGCGCCGAAGCCGGTCCGCAGTCCGACACTGCTGCCCAGCCCGCACCCGCCGAGCCGGCACTCACTGAGCCGACACGCCCGGCCCCGGTTCGCGAGATCTACCGCCTCATCGTCCTCGTCCCGGTGTTCGGCATGACGAGCATCGGCGTGTTCTTCGGCGCCTCGCTGACCTCGCTGAGCAATTTCATGGAGCGCTTCGGCCAGGCCGATGCCGCCGGCATCTACTACGGCATCATGGGCGTCGGCTCAGCGATCCTCGCGCTCTCAGTCGTCCTGCTGCCGGAGCGCTTCACCTTCACCGCCCGCTGGCTCGTCTTCGGCTCGCTTGCCCTGGCCGGCTCGATCGTCATGCACTTCGTCTCTGCCCCGCTCGACGTGGTGCTGCCGCTGGTCATCATGGGCTGCGGCATCGGCCCGGCACTCGTGACGCTGTACTCGATCGCCTCCGACGTCGCCCCGTTCGGCCGCACCACCACCGTCATGGCGATGATGTCGACCGGCGTCGTCGTCGGCCAGTCCGGCTCCTCAGCGCTCACCGGCGTCATCATCGACCGGTTCAGCTACTACGAGGGCTTCCACATGATCACCGTCGCCACTGCGCTGCTCGTCTGTCTGGGCGGTGTGCAGCTGCTGGCAAACCAGTCCGAGCACCGCCGCCGCAGCACCCGCATCGCCTAGGATAGGACTAGCCGCCAGCCCGATCGGCTGACGGCCGCTGACCGCGCACCCCCTATGCGAGTTCGAGGAGCCCTGTGGACCAGTACAGTGCCGAGTGGCAGGCGTGGCATGACGCCCGCATCTCCGATCTCGCCACCCCGTTCGGGTGGCTGAGTGTCACTGGACTCACGTGGCTGACGTCGTCTCAACCGGTCACCTGGCCCGAGGCGCCGGGCACCTTCACCGTTGACGGCGACTGGGTGCACTTCACCTTGGCTGACGGGGTGTCCGCCGGCCCGAGCAAGGCCGCGCTCGAGGTCATGAGCCGTCCGGCCGGGGAGCGCTCCGACGGAGATGCCGCCCATGATTCGATTCCAGCGCGGGCCTCCCACCCCTCCGCCGAGGTGCGGGTCGACTCTTCGGAATCGATGTCGGCCAGGCTCGATGATGGGGAGTCGCTCAACTGGTTCGTCGTCGACCACATCACCTATGAGCTCATCCGCCGCGACGGGAACTACGGGATCCGCCGGCGGGACTCGAAGGCTCCGCTGCTGCAGCGCTTCATCGACATCCCGGCCTTCCCGCTCAAGCAGGACTGGATCGTCTCCGGTGTCTTCACCCCGTACCCCGGACCGGAGCAGCGCCGCATCGCCACCGCCTGCCCGGGCCTGGAGCTCGACGAGCAGCTCACGGGCGAGGTCCGGTTCACACTGTGCGATGTCGAGTATGTGCTCAAGACCTCCGGCAGCCCGGACAAGGGCCTGCACATCAACTTCCACGACTACACCAACGGCCGCACGACTGCGACCTGGCGGCGCCTCAACCTCGGTCTGCCCGACGCACAGGGCCACGTCATCATCGACTTCAACCGCACGATCAACTACCCGTTCGCGTTCATCCCGCACGCCACCTGCCCCGCCCCGGTGCCGGAAAACGTGTTGCCGGTCGAGCTGCAGGCCGGTGAGCGGCTGCCGACCCAGACGCTGTCGGACTCCGGGATCAACACGCCGCTGCTGTTCATCGACCTGTCACCGGAGATCGAGATCGGCGGGGTCATCGACCTGTGGACCGAGCTCGGCCTCGACGTCACTCTCGTCAACCGCGACGAGCCGCTGCCGCCGCTGCCCGGCTTCGCTGCCCTCGTTGTCTTCTGCTGGGGCTGTACGAGCGACATCCGCACTGAACTCATCGCCGAGATCGTCGAAATGGTCTCCGACGCGATGGCCACCCGGATCCCGGTCGTCGCCGTCGGCACCGCCACTGAGATGCTCACCACCGCAGCACTCGACGGCCCGCTGACCGCCGGGCGGATCACCTTCGAGAAGACCGCCGACAGCCTTGGGCCGATCCCGCTGGCTGTCACCGACACCGTCGCTGAGGATCGGCTGTTCCGCAACAACATCTCCCGCCTCGACCCTGACGGTGTCGGCTACATCGTCATCGACCGTGCTGAGGGTGAAGAGCTGCCGGCCGGGCTCAACGGCGACGCGGACCGTGAGGAGGCCCGCCGCGAGGCGCAGCGGACCTTCGGCGCTCATGAGGTCGCCTGGCGCGATCTGGCTGAGCGCTTCGCGCGTCTCCTGCACACCACCATGTGACAGCTCCTGCCAATACCTTCTGCCAGTACTGACGGGCCCCGGCATCAGCGGTTGACCAGCTGGTGGAATCGCAGTGGATCGCAGGGCTGGACTCTGAGAGACCGTCAGGGGCCTGGTTGTACTCCTGTACGGGAACGGTTCTGCTCCTGCGCGGGAACGGGTGTCTGCTGGTAGAGCGCGAGTCGCCACGCGCCGTCGCATCGGGTGTAGACACCGGACATCAGCGCGATGAAGCTGGGCTCGTCCTCCGCGCGGTAGGCGCGACCGGTGTAGATGAGGATCGCGTGATCGTCGCTGTGGGCGAGGAGACTCGCGTCGGTGATGTCGTAGGTTCGCCACGGCGGCGCATCGTTCAGGGAGTCGATGACCGCCTGCCGGTCGAGGATCTGGCCGTGGGCGAGGACCATGATGCCGTCGCTGGTCATGATCCGTCCGTAGAAGTCCGCGCCATTGCTCTCGCAGAGGGACTTCCATCCTTGGTGTTCGAGTTCGAGCAGTTCGCTGAGCATGATGGCGGGCTCCTTCGCTTCGCGCGGTTCCAGCCTGCCGCCGGATTGTGCGACAGAACGATGACATGACAGACCGATGGTGCGACAGAATCCGGCCCGCGATGCGCGGACCGGATTCGGTCGGGTTCGAGATCAGCAGCCTGCGGCCGCCTGACGCGCAGCCTTCGGGAGCCTGCCGCGCCGCCGCCGCAGACTCAGTCTCACACCCAGATGTGGACGCGCTCCTCCGGCGGCAGGTACATCGGGTCGCCCTCGCTGACGTCGAAGGCCTCGGTGAAGGCGTCGATGTTCTTGACCACCTGGTTGCAGCGGAACTCCTCGGGCGAGTGCGGGTCGATGCTGAGCCGGCGCAGCCGCTCCTCCTTGCGCATCTTGATCCGCCAGGCCTTCGCCCAGGCATAGAAGAACTGCTGCTTCTCCTCGGTGGTGACCTCGCGGCCCTCGTCTGCTGCGGCGATCGTCAGTGCTTTGTACGCGATCGACAGCCCGCCGACGTCGCCGATGTTCTCCCCGATCGTCAGTGCGCCGTTGACGGTGTGCTTGGATTCGAATCCAGCGGGCACGAGCACATCGAACTGGTCGATGAGGGAGCGGGTGCGCTCCTCGAAGCGATGCCGGTCCTCAGCGGTCCACCAGTCGACGAGGTTTCCGGTGCCGTCGTAGCGGGAGCCCTGGTCGTCGAAACCGTGACCGATCTCGTGGCCGATGACCGCACCGATCGCGCCGAAGTTCACGGCATCCGGGGCGTCGACGTCGAAGAACGGCGGCTGCAGGATCGCCGCAGGGAAGACGATCTCGTTCATCACCGGATGGTAGTAGGCGTTGACCGTCTGCGGGGTCATGAGCCATTCGGTGCGGTCGATCTCCTCACCGATCCGCCCGACGTGCCGGTCATGCTCAGCCTCGGCGGAACGGCGGATGTTGCCGAGCAGGTCATCGGCGCGGATCTCGGCCGGGTACTCCCGCCACACATCCGGGTAGCCGACCTTCGGCGTGAACTGAGAGAGCTTCCTCAGCGCCCGCGCCTTCGTCTCCACACCCATCCAGTCGAGGCTCTTGATCGAGGACTCGTAGGCGCGGATGAGTTTGTCGACCAGCTCGCTGATCGCCTCCTTCGCCTCCGGCGGGAACTCTTGTGCGACGTAGAGCTTGCCGACAGCCTCACCGAGCAGTCCCTCCACGAGGCTGACGCCGCGCTTCCAGCGCTCGCGCAGCTGCGGAGTGCCCGAGAGCGTCCGGCCGAAGAAGTCGAAGTTCTCCTCGACGATCTCATCGCCCAGCGCACTGGCCGAGGCGTTGAGCAGGGCGAACATCATCCAGGCGCGCAGCACCCCGACTGGCGTGTCGGCCCACACCCGGCCGGCGCCGGTGAGGAAGGAGGGCTGGCTGACGATGAGGTAGTCGGCGTGCTCGATGCCGGCTCCGGCCCGCCAGGCGTTGAGGTCGAAGCCGCGGACCAGGTCGGCGACCTCGGGCACGGTGAACCGGTTGTAGGTCTTTTCCGCGTCACGATTGGTGACCCGGTCCCAGTGGTGTTCGGCGATCGCGGTCTCGAAGTCGAGGATCTTTTCAGCCAGTTCCTCACCGGTCATCCCGGTGTGCTCCTGCAGCCCAGCCAGATCCGACATCTTCGCGATGTGGGCGCGGAACTTCTCGCGCAGCTCGGCGTTCTCCTCCCCGCGGTAGTACGACTCATCGGGCAGATGCAGGCCCGACTGCACGATGTACATCGCGTAGACGTCGGAGTCCATGGCATCGGCGCTGACGAATCCGCCGAGCAACCCGCCGCAGCCTTCGCGGTCGAGTTCGCCCATGAGCCGGGCGAGCTCGCTGTGATCGGCAGCAGCCTTGATCCGCTCGAAGCCCTCGGCAAGTGGGGTCACGCCGAGCTTGTTGATCTGCTCGGTGTCCATGAACGAGGTGAACAGGTCGGCGATCTTCGCCTCCTCGCTGCCCGGGGCGGGAGACGCGTCGGCGAGCCCGGTGATGAGGTCGCGGACCTTCTCCTCGGCGGCGTCGTAGAGTTCGCGCATCGCCCCGTCGCCGGCGCGGTCGTCGGGAATCTCGAACGAGTCGATCCAGGCGCCGTTGACATGGCGGAAGAGGTCGTGTGATGCAGCGACATCCGGGTCGCCGTGGGGCAGGGAGATCTCAGTCATAGTCCCAACCTATCGCCTGCGCGCCCGGTTGCGGTCGGTCGGAACCAGAATTCCCGTTCCCGAGGCGCCGGCTGGGTTATGGACGTGGGGCATCCCATCCGAGTGCGCCCCGGATGAACGCCGCCTGCCCGGCATGCTGGGCGGCATCGTCGATGATCGACACGAGCCGCACTCCGTGGGTGATCGGCTGGCCGTCGTATTCGTCGATGACATCGTCGAGGTCAGCGACATCGAGACCGCGCAGATAGGCGGCCATCTCATCCTCGACAGCAGCCAGGTAGTCGCCGAGCACCTCCGGATCGTCGATGCGGATCCCGGCGGCCTCCTCGGCGCTCTGCCCGAGCCCGAACCCCTCAGCCGGCAGCCCGAGGCGAGCATGGAAGGACTGCTCGGTCCACACCTCGGGAGCGGACGTCAGCGCTGCCAGCTGGACGTCGGCCTCGCGGCCGGTGTGCCACAGCAGCCAGGCGATCGAGTTCGTGCCGTCGGCGAGGTGGGCGTTGAGGTCGTCGGTGCTGATCCCGTCGAGAACCTGCCGGCAGACCTCGAAGGGGCGGGTGAGCATATCGTGAAGCACGGCAACGGCATCCATGGCATCCTCCTTCAACTCACCGGGCGGCGGGCACCGGTGGTCTCGAGTCTAGGCGCCGGGGCGGACAACCGGCAGGGGCCTGGGTCGCTAGAGTGGAGGCGCCACCAGAGACGGGAGGATCCATGAGCGCACAGGCAGACAGCAGGCAGGCGACGGAGACCGGTGAGGTGAGCATCGTGTTCGTGTGCACCGGAAACATCTGCCGTTCGGCGATGGCCGAGCGGATCGCAGCCGCCGAACTGTCCGACCTGCCCGTGCACATCGACTCGGCCGGGATCAGCGACGAGGAGCACGGCAACCCGATCGACCCGCGAGCCGCCCGCGTGCTCACCGAGCGCGGGTACGACACCGCAGGACACGCCGCCCGCCAGCTGACACCGGACTGGCTGGCCTCCCGCGACATCGCGATCGTCATGACCGAACGCCACCGGCAGGCCACCGAACGGCTGCTGGAATCCGTGCCCGAGGCGGAGCGCCCCGAGGTGCGGATGCTCCGGTCCTATGACCCGGCCTGTGCCGGCGCCTCGGGTGCGGATCTCGACGTCTTCGACCCGTGGTACGGCGACCAGGCCGGCTTCTACGAGACCTACGACATGATCACCGCAGCCCTGCCGGGCATCCGCGCGGCCGTCGAGGAACGCCGCTGATCGTAGCCAAGTCGTGATGGACTGCACCCCCATATGCAGGCAGCAGCCAGGTCGATGGTGGATAATGAGGGCGCGAGTCCGCCCTGATTGGAGTATCCCTTTGACTATGCGCACCTTCTCGACTTCCCTGCTGGCGATCGTCGCGGCTGTGGCCCTGGGCTTCACGCTGCTCTGGTCGGCCCCCGCCAGCGCCCACGACCGCCTTGTCAGCTCGAGCCCTGAGCACGGCGAAGAGCTCGACGAGCAGCCGGACTGGCTGGAGATGGAGTTCTCCGGTCAGCTGCAGCAGGTCGGCGCTGAGATCAAGGTCATGCACGATGGAACCGACGTCTCCGCCGGTGAGATCACCATCGAGGACCGCACCCTGAAGTCGGCGCTGCCCGATGACCTCAAGCCCGGCAAGTACACCGTCAACTGGCGCGTCGTCTCCGAAGACGGCCACCCCATCAGCGGCTCCTTCGACTTCACCCTCAAGGACGACGGCTCCGGCGGTGGCGAGGCCCAGTCCGATGACTCCACTGAGAGTGCTGCCGCCGGTGAGGAATCCGCAGGACTCGGCGGCTCCGCCGTCGACGCCCCGGACCGCGAGTCCCAGGATCGCGGCGAGCTCACCAGCGATGAGGCCGGCGGCATGTCCATGCCGATGATGATCCTGCTCGGCATCGGCGGCCTGGCCGTCCTCGCCCTCGTCGTGCTGCTGCTCATGCGCAAGCGCCAGGGCCTGCCCGGCACCGAAGGCGACGACCCGAAGGGTCCCGCCCCGCGCAGCTGATCGCCTGATCTGACATCCGATCCCCGGTCGAGGGGTGCACCAGCACCCGCCTCGGCCGGGGATCTGCCGTTGCGGTGGGCGTGGTTCAGGCTGGCGGCTGCCAGTCCTGCAGTGCGGTCAGCTGCCGGCGCAGGGCGGAGGTCGGTATGAGGTGCATGAGGGAATCGCGCAGCCGGCTGAGCCGTGGGCCGGGCCGGTGGGCGATCTGGCCGATGAGCCGTGAGCGGGCGGCGACCTGCTGGGTGCGGGGGCGGCGCAGCGCGTCGTAGCGGTCGAGGGCGACGATGAGCCGGCCGACTGAGTGCCCGTCGGCTGTTGCGAGTGGTGCGAGCAGCCGGGTGAGGGTCGCGGCGTCTTCGAGTGCCTGGTTGCCGCCCTGCCCGAGGTTGGGCGTCATCGCGTGGGCGGCATCGCCGAGGAGGACGAGCCGGCCGCGCACAAAGCTCGGCAGTCGCCCGGCGAGCTCCTCGATCGGCAGGTAGCTGATGACGGCAGGATCGGTGGCGGCGATGAGGCTGGGGATCGGGTCGTGCCAGTCGGCGAAGACCGCAGCGGCTGCCTGCCCGTCTGCGGGGAAGCGCTGGCCGGCCGGGGCGCTGATGACGCCGAACCAGTACACGCGGCCATCACCGAGCGGGGCGAGACCGAAGCGCGCGTCGACATCCCAGGTCTCACCAGCCTCACCGTGCAGATCGACCGGTTGCTGCGTGATCCCGCGCCAGGATCCGTAGCCGGCGTAGCGGATTCCGGGATCGGCAGGCCATGCGGTGCGCACGGTGCTGCGCAGACCGTCGGCGCCGATGATGACATCGAAGCGCTCACCCTCCGGGTCAGCGGTGCTCAGTGTCCCGTCGGGGGAGCAGCCGGTGACGCGAGTGCCGGAGCGCACTGTGCCCGGTGTCAGTGCGGCAGTAAGCATCGCGTGCAGGTCCGCGCGGTCGACGATGCGCAGCTGGGCGACGGCATCCATCGGGTAGACAGTGACCCAGCTGCCGTCAGGACGGCGCTGCCCGCCGGTGAGCTCTGCGGCCTGCGCAGTGCTGATCGCGCGGAAGTCCTCCCCGAGCCCAAGCGCATCAAGCGCAGTCAGCCCATTGCCGAAGATCGACAGGCCCGAACCACCCGGGCGCAGGTCAGCGGACTGCTCGAATACAGTGACCTCGGCACCGGCACGCTGTAGCCCGATCGCGGCAGCCAGTCCGCCGATCCCGGACCCGACGATCGCAATCTTCATGGCGCGACCTGCGCAGACAAAACTGTGAGCGCGTACCCGGCAGGAACGAGTTCAGGGGAGGGGGAAGCGGTGAGAAACGTTCGAGAGAAAGCGCCGTTGTCGGAGGCGCAGGCCGGCAGGAGGTGCATGCTGCCACGCTACCCGCCCAGCTGAGGTTACTGAGAGGTAATGAGGATCTGATGGACGCGGCCGTCCCATTTCCCGGATCGCAGCCACCCGGTCACCGCCTCGGGTGCAGCCATCGTCACCAGGCCAGAGGTGCGTCCCGGCGGAAATTGAAATGCCATGGCAGCCACGCACTCTTTCAGCCTGGCCACCACGGCTGATTTACTATAACTGCCCAGTAATCACTTAGGCCAATCATTGAACGTTGAATCGGAAAATGCCCGCACCTGCGTTTTCAGCTCTGAGCGGAAGCCGCATCGTCCTCGGTGATGGTGTTGATGACCGTGCGGTTCTGACGCGCTGCATGACTGCGAGTCGCCGGATCCATCTGCCGGTTGAACGCGATCGCGAGAACCGCGGCCAGGGTCGCGCAGACGGCCGGGAGGATGAGCGCATTGCGCGCGCCGAGTTCGTCAATGATGACACCCGAGACCGCCGAGCCGATCGAGACGCCGAAGCCGAGTGCCGTGCCGATCCAGGCCAGCGCCTCGGTCAGCCGGTGCGGCGGGGCGAGCTCCTGGATGACGGAGGCGGCGGCGATGAGCGAAGGGGCCAGCGCCAGGCCGACGGCGAAGATCGTGAGCCCGAAGGCCAACATCGAGCCCGCCAGCAGCATCGGCCAGGTGAGCACCGCCAGGCACGACAAGGCGACCGCCAGGCGGTGCTGGACGGGGGCCTTCCAGGTGCGCACGCCGTAGAGGATGCCCGCCAGCAGCGAGCCGAGCGCCATCGCGCTCACGAGCACGCCGGCCAGCGGCTTGTGCCCGGACTCCTCGGCGAAGGCCACGGCGATGATGTCGAGGGCACCGAAGTTCACGCCGAGCACGGCGTGGGCGACGATGACCATGAAGATGCCGAGGTTGGACAGCACCTTGCCCCGCGCTGCGCCGCGCTGGCGGGGCTGCGGGACCGGTTCGGTCGCCTTCTGGCTGTAGAAGGCCGCCGAGCCGACGATCGTCGTGAGCATCGAGGCGATGATGCCGGCGGCCGGGTAGATGATGGTCGCGAGGAAGGTGACGATCATCGGGCCGGTGACGAAGAGCATCTCGTCGGCGACCGATTCCCAGCTGAAGGCGGTGTCGAGCTGCTTGCGGCTGGTGACGATCGCGTTCCAGCGGGCGCGCACAAGTGAGCCGAGTGAGCCGACCGTCGCACCGGAGATGCCGGCGAAGATGAAGACGAGGCCCATCCACCAGCCCTGGTAGACAGCGAGGAGCAGGCCGATGAGCCCGATGATGTGGATGACGACGAGAGGCAGCATGACGCGCGCCTGGCCGTGTGCGTCGACGAGGCGGGCGATGATCGGGTTCGAGACAGCCTGGACGAGCATGAAGACCGCTGCGACCAGACCGGCGAGCGCGTACGATCCGAGCACACCCTGGATGAACAGGACGATGCCGAGTCCGAGGATGGCGATGGGGAATCGCGCGATGAGTCCCGCCAGCGAGAACTTCAATGCTCCGGGCAGGGAGAAGATCTCCTGATAGTTGCGGAACATCAGGACAGTCTATCCCGCACCCGCCTGCCGCAGACCCGATTCCGTGGTGTGATTGGTCACCGCGGGCACCGTTCCCGAGGCGGCGGGCACGGTGCTCAAACGGGTCCGGCTGCTCCCCGGGTCCGGTCCGCGAGCTGTGCGCGCCGGGCAAGCGAGGCGCTTCGGAGGGCGTCGCCGAGTTCGGCGTAGTCGGCCTCCACGTCGGCCGGCACTAGTTCGGGCGTCGTCAGTGACTGTTCGGCCGCGTTCTCCGCATCAGCATCCATCGGTTCGTCCTCTCAGCTGCCTTCGCCGATGACCCCGTCGACGACAGCCTTCGCCTCGGCCTGCACCTCGGCGAGGTGATCAGGTCCGCGGAAGGACTCGGCGTAGATCTTGTAGACGTCCTCGGTGCCGGAGGGCCGGGCGGCGAACCAGGCGCTCTCGGTTGTCACCTTGAGCCCGCCGAGGGCCTCCCCGTCACCGGGTGCCTCGGTGAGCTTGGCGGTGATCGGCTCACCGGCGAGCGTATCGGCACTGACCTGTGAGGGGCTGAGCTCCTTGAGCGCGGCCTTCTGCTCGCGGGTGGCCGGGGCGTCGATGCGCGCGTAGGCGCTCTCACCGTGTTCGGCGACCAGCCCGGCATACAGCTGTGAGGGCGTCTTGCCGGTCACAGCAGTCATCTCGGCGGCGAGCAGGCACAGCAGCATGCCGTCCTTGTCGGTCGTCCAGGCGCTGCCGTCGAAGGCGAGGAACGACGCTCCTGCCGACTCCTCACCGCCGAAGCCCACACTGCCGTCGAGCAACCCGGACACGAAGTACTTGAAGCCCACCGGCACCTCATAGAGTTCCCGGCCGCGGGCGGCGGCGATGCGGTCGATGATGCCGCTGGTCACCGCAGTCTTGCCGATCTTCGCGCGCTTCGGCCAGTCCGGCCGGTGGGTGAAGAGGTAGTCGACGGCGGCGGCGAGGTAGTGATTGGGGTTCATGAGTCCGGCATCTGGGGTCACGATGCCGTGCCGGTCGGCGTCGGCGTCATTGCCGGTGGCGATATCGAACCGGTTCCGGTTGCCGATGAGTGAGGCCATCGCGTGCGGCGAAGAGCAGTCCATCCGGATCTTGCCGTCCCAGTCCAGCGTCATGAACGACCATGTCGGGTCGACCTCGGCGTTGACGACGTCGATGTTGAGGTCGAGGCGATCGGCGATGATCGGCCAGTAGTCCGCAGCCGCTCCGCCCATCGGGTCGGCGCCGATGTGCAGCCCGGAGTCGCGGATCGCAGTGACGTCGATGACCTTCTCCAGGTCGTCGACATAGCTGGAGGTGAAGTCGAAGTTCAGTGTCTCATCGAGGTGGAAGGCCCGCTGGAACGCCTGCCGGGGAATCCTCTCCCAGCCGGCCTCGAGCAGTTCGTTCGCCCGGTTCTCGATCCAGGCGGTCACCGATGAGCCGGCTGGCCCGCCGTGTGGGGGATTGTACTTGAAGCCGCCGTCCGACGGCGGGTTGTGCGAGGGCGTGATGACGATGCCGTCGGCCAGGCCCTGCGTGCTGCCGCGCGAGGCGTTGTGCTTGAGGATCGCGTGCGAGAGCACCGGGGTGGGGGTATAGCCGTCGCGCTCATCGATCATGGTCGGCACTTCGGCGGCCGCGAGCACCTCCAGGGTCGTCAGCAGCGCCGGCTCGGACAGCGCATGGGTGTCCCGGGCCAGGTAGAGCGGGCCGGTGTATCCCTGCTCCCTGCGATACTCCACGATCGCGGCCGTGATCGCGGTGATGTGCGCTTCGTTGAACGACCCGGCACTCGAACTGCCTCGGTGCCCCGACGTCCCGAAGCTCACCCGCTGGGCGGGATCACTCGAATCGGGGACGATGTCGTGGTAGTCATCGAGCAGATCGGGGATTGAGACCAGATCCGACTCAGCTGCGGGTTCTCCTGCACGAACATTCATAGACACACTTTCTCAGAGCGCCGCGCTGAAGCGTAGCCGAAAGCTGAATCATCTCGCCATGCGGCCGGCAGGCCGAGACCACCTCGGGTGCGGCGTCCCAGTTCGTGAGAACACCGCGCTCGAGGCAGTGGTTGGGCGGCGAGTCGGCATGCCGCTGCGGGGTCACTTGACGTGCGGTTCTTCGTCGGTATCACTGACGATCGGACGGTCGTTGTCGAGGTGCCAGGCACCCATGCCGCCGTTGACGCTGATGGCATCGAAGCCGTTCTTGTTCAGCCATTCGGTCGCCGTGCGCGAGCGCCCGCCGGAGCGGCAGATGACGTAGACGTCCTCGTCCATCGGCACCTCGCCGTAGCGCACCGGCAGGTCGGAGAGCCGGATGTGCTGAGCGCCGTCGATATGACCGGCGGCGAACTCATCGTCTTCGCGGACATCGAGGATGTTGGCACCCTCGGGGATCTCAGTGATGCTGCAGCTTGGAATACTCATGCCGGTCATTCTAATCGCCGCACCCACAAGCCGACAGGGGGCGAATCGCGCAGCGGCCGGGACGAGCACAGTGCCCGTCCCGGCCGCTCACGCGATCCGGTGGCTGCGGCGAGGACTCACCGCAGCCGGGTGATCAGCCGTTGTACACCGCCGGCGAGGATGCCGCTGCGGCGATGACGATGATGATCCAGACGATCGACGACAGCACACCGAGCACGATGAGGATGATCGAGATGATCATCGTGATCTTCCGGTGCTCCTCGTAGCCTTCGAGCGGACGGCCTTCGGAGTCGGTGCGCTTGCCGAAGATCGTGAGGAAGACGTCGATGATCGACCAGATGCCCAGGCCGCCGGCGGTCAGGAGTTTGGCCACACCGGTGCCGATCTTGCCGAGGTAGAAGTGGTCGATGCCCCAGCTGCCGAGGAACTGGGCGAAGACCCACGTGAGGATGTAGGACTTCTGCGGGGTGCCGCCGTAGCCGGCGCCGGGCTGCGGGCTGCCATAGGTCTGGGCGCCGTAACCGGAGCTGGGGCCCTGGCCGGGCTGCTGAGCGACCGGGCCGCCGGGCTGGCTACCGGCAGGCTGGCCGTACGGCTGCGGTGAGCCGCCGGGCTGGGATGGGGTATCGGTCATGGATGGTCCTCCTGTTGGTGCGCTGGGGACACGGCCCCCATGGTGCGGTGGGGTTGCCGCGCTGAAACCAGGATGCGGCGGAGTGCTGACCCCGCTGGAGGGCACCTGCACGCCGACGATCGGCGGCGGCGGGCGATGCCCGTCGCGCATCGGCTGATCGTGCTGACTCATGGTCCCTCCCTGCGAAATCGGCGGGGTTGAGCCGGGCGGCTCATTGTCGCTTCGATCGTAACCGAGCCGTGAGCCGATTCCACGCCGCTGCCCGGCTGTGTGTCGAGACTGGCACAACCGCTCCCGAGGCGCCGGTCACCGCTCCCGAGGCACCGGTCGCCTCACATGCGGCCGGTGTCGCGCAGACTTCGGTGCCAGCTCAGCGCCTCATCGAGCAGGTGCGGGGTGTGGCGGGCCCCCTCGGAGGCGGCCCAGGCGCGGTCGAGGTAGTCGTGCAGGCGCTCGCGGTAGTCCGGGTGGGCGCAGTTGTCGATGATCCTCTTCGCACGCCGGCGCGGGGCGGCCCCGCGCAGATCGGCGATGCCGTTCTCGGTGATGACGACGTGGACGTCGTGCTCGGTGTGATCGACATGCGAGGCCATCGGCACAATCGACGAGATCGCCCCGTCCTTGGCGGTCGAGGGTGAGACGAAGAAGTTGAGGAAGGCGTTGCGGGCGAAGTCGCCGGAGCCGCCGATGCCGTTGATCATCTTCGCGCCGAGCACATGGGTGGAGTTGACGTTGCCGTAGATGTCGGCTTCGACCATCCCGTTGATCGCGATGACCCCAAGCCGGCGGATGATCTCCGGATGGTTCGACATCTCCTGGGTGCGCAGCAGGATCTTGCCCTTGTACGACTCAGCGTTGGCGTTGAACTTCTCAGCTACCTCGCGCGAGAGGCTGAATGCGGTCGCCGAAACCGAATCCATCTTCCCGGTGTCGATGAGTTTGAGCAGGTTGTCCTGCATCACCTCGGTGTAGGAGTGGAGATGCTCGAACTCGGAGTCGGCCAGGCCTTCGAGCACGGCGTTGGCGACGTTGCCGACACCGGACTGGAGCGGCAGCAGATTCTTCGGCATCCGCCCAGCCTTGACCTCGTGGCGCAGGAAGTCGATGAGGTACCCGGCCATTGCCTCGGACTTCGCATCGACCGGGGCGAAGGTGTTGTCGCGGTCCGGAGCATTGGTCTCGACGACGGCGACGACCTTGTCCGGGTCGACGCGCAGGTACGGATCGCCGATGCGCTGGGTGGGCTCCAGGATCTGGATCGGGTTGCGGTGCGGGGGCAGCTTGGTGCCGTAGTAGACGTCGTGGAAGCCTTCGAAGGCCCGCGGGTGCCAGGAGTTGACTTCGATGATGACCTTGTCGGCCAGGTCGAGCCAGGTCTTGTCATTTCCGACCGAAGAGGACGGCACGAGCAGCCCGTTGGGCAGCGCCGCCGCGACCTCGACAACGGCAACATCGAGGTTGCCGTAGAAGCCGAACCACACCTGCTGGGCCAGGTGGCTCAGGTGGGTGTCGACGTATTCGACCTCTCCGGAATTGATGCCTGCGCGCATGTCCGGATCCGTGTTGAACGGCGCCCGCAGATGCACGCCCTTGGACTCGGCGAGCACTCCGTCGAGCTCATGTGCGGTCGAGGCGCCGGTGAGCAACCCGATGCTGAACTCGTCGCCGGCGGCGTGCGCTTTCGCGATCTGCTCGGCGAGTGCACCGGGGACGGCTTTGGGATAGCCGGAGCCGGTGAAGCCGCTCATGGCGACGTTGTCGCCGTTGCTGATGTGGGTCGCGGCCTCGTCAGCGCTCGTCACCCGCTGGGCCAGAATGGGGCATGTGATACGGGACATGTACCCATTATCTACCCGCCAGCAGATACGTTTCACTCAGGTCAGCCTGAATGTCCTAACGCAGGGAAAGCGGCCCGGGCGTCCGTCTGGGCCGACGCTCCGCAGGCCCGCGGGCGGCCGGTTCAGTCGGCGGGCTGGGCGATGAAATCGAGCTCCTCGGCAACCGCCAGCGGCTGGTCCATGAGCCGGTCGAGCTCGGTGTCATCGGGGGAGTGGCCGAGCAGCCGCAGGCAGTACTGCAGATACGTCCGCTCCAGTTCGGCCACGCTGATCGGCCCGTCCGCGCGGTACCACAGTGCGATCGAATTGCAGATCGAGAGCACCGCCCGGCCGGCCAGCTCAGCGTCATCGACGTCGAATACCCCGGCCGTCACGCCGGCGGCGATCCGGTCGTTGAGCACTGCACGGGAGGCGCGCTGCTGTTCGTGGATGACCTCGAACTTCTCCGCATCCAGGCGTTCGGCATCGCGGACGACGACCCGGGAGATGAGCTGGTTGTGCGCCCGGTAGCGCACGAGCAGCCGGACGATAGCTGCGGTCTGGTCGATCGGGTGGTCCCCGGCGTCGGCGATGACACGGGTGGCGGTTTCGATGTAGCCGGCAAACGCCGAGCGGATGAGCTCGAAGAGGGCATCCTGCTTCGAGGGGAAGTAGTAGTACAGTGCCGACAGGCTCAGGTCCGCCTCTTGGGCGATGTCGCGGATCGAGGCGCCGTCGAAGCCCTTCTTGGCAAAGGTGTTGCGGGCGGCGGTGAGGATGACGGACCTGCCGTTGGACGATCGCATGCTGGCTCCTGACGTGTCTCGATTCGCGGGGGCCAGGCGGCGCAGGCGGCAGCCGGGGCGGCGCACCTCGTCGTGGCCCGCTTTCAGTCTAGCGGGCATTCTATCGAGCAATCGCTCAATTTCTTCATCCGTGCCCGAGGCGGTGGCCGGCCGCCGTGCCCGAGGTGCCGGTCGCCGGCGGGTGCCTGCGTGCGGGTGGTCCTCTTGACAGCGGCCGCCCGGCCTCCATATTTTGAATGTAGACGAACGTTTGTTCACAAGGAGGTTTAGGGTGGTCGACAAGGAGCAGCAGCCGGAGCACAGCTCAGTCCCGGCAGGCATCGACGCCGAGCGGGTCGGTGCATGGATCGCCGAACACCACGGTGCCGACCCCGGCAGGCTCAGCTATGAGGTCATGTCGGTCGGCCGGTCGAACCTCACCTACACGGTCCGGCATGACGGTGAGCCCCGCTGGGTGCTGCGCCGCCCGCCGCTGGGCCACACCGGCGGCAGCGCCCACAACGTCGCCCGCGAAGGCCGCATCATGGCGGCGCTGAAGGACACCGACGTGCCGGTCGTCAACGTCTTGAACATCGTCGACGATGAGAACGTCCTCGACGTCCCCTTCGTCTTCATGGACCACTGCGCCGGCTTCCCCCTCAACACCCCCGACGACCTCGGTCGCATCCCTGCTGACCAGCGCCGGCAGACCGCCTTCAACCTCGTCGACTCACTCGCCGCCATCCACCGCGTCGACATCGATGACGTCGGCTTGGGCGACTTGCGCCGGCCCGGCGGCTTCGTCGAACGCCAGCTGCGCCGCTGGCTGGGCCAGTACGAGGCGATCACCACTCGCGACCTGCCGGCCATCCGCGAGGTCCACGCTGAGCTCGTCGCCCGCATGCCCGATGACTCCCAGGCCGCCGTCGGCCTCGTCCACGGCGACTTCAAACCCAACAACGCGATCTTCACCCCTGCCGGCGAGATCGCCGCGATAGTCGACTGGGAGCTCTCAGCCATCGGCGAGGTCGTCACCGACCTCGGCTATCTCGTCGCGATGCTGTACTCGGACCCGAAGCTCACCCACATCTGGGTGCCGAGTGTCGCCGAGGGCTTCCCGGAGAAGTCCGAGCTCATCGCCCGCTACGAGGAATCCGCCGCCCGGGAGGCCGCCCACGTCGACTACTATGCCGGCTTCGCACTGTGGAAGCTCGCCTGCATCTCCGAAGGCGTCTACACCCGCATCCTCAAAGGCCAGATGGGCGACACCGGCTTCGACCCCGAACAGGCCGGCCACGGTGTCGAAGAGCTCGCCCTCGCCGGACTCGACCTCATCACCGGCAGACGATGAGCAGCTTCCTCGGCCGCACCCTCGGCGCCGCCCTGCTGACCCGCGGCACCGACTGCCTCGATGTATTCATCATCCGCCACGGCCAGCAGACCCGGCCCGGCCCCGACGCCCCGGAGGCCGCCTCCTACGACCCGCCGCTGTCAGATACCGGCCGCGCCCAGGCCGAGGCCGCCGCCGACGCCCTGGCCGCCCACCCGATCACGGCGGTCTACGCCTCTCAGCTCGCCCGCGCCCATGACACGGCCGCCGCGATCGCCGCCCGCCACCGCCTCGGCGTCGGGGTCGATGAGCGGCTGGCCGAGGTGGGGATCTTCCAGCAGGTGCCCGCCCACCTCAGCTTCGAACAGGCCGTCGGAGCCCAGGCCGCGGCCGAGGCGGCGGAGACGATGGTGCGCACCCGCAAGTGGGATGCCCTGCCGCTGGGCGAGGGCTCGCAGGCCTTCCGCACCCGCGTGCACACCGCGATCTGGGAGCTGGCCAGCCGGCACCTGCCCGAGCCGGGCACTGCGGCACAGGCCCGCGCGGCGGCTGAGCAGAATGGTGAACCGGTCCCGCACCCGCAGGCAATCGCCATCGCCTGCCACGGCGGGGTCATCAACGCCTTTCTCGCTGAGGAGTACGGGCTGGAGGCCGACTTCCTCTTCCGGCCCGCCCATGCCGGGATCACCCGGGTGCGCTTCGCTGCCGACCGGGCGGTCATGCTCACCGGAAACGAACTCGGCCACCTCGAAGACCGCGACCTGCTGACCTTCTGATCACCACCGCCTCGGGCGCGGTAAGGATCATCGCTGGGACTGGGCCGGGACCGGTTCGGGGCCTGGCCGGGACCGCCGGAGGGAACGCAGGCAGGTGGTCGGTATAGTGCTCAGCGTGCCCCGTGAGTGAAAGGAATCACACCGCAATGGAACTCAACAACGCCGTCGCCCTCGTCACCGGAGGTGTCTCCGGTCTCGGCCGTGCGACCGCCGAACGCCTGCTGAATGCTGGTGCCACCGTCGTCCTGCTCGACCTCAACGCCGAAGCCGGTGAAGCCGCCGCCGCCGAGCTCGGCGACAAGGCCCACTTCGTCGCAGCCGACGTCACCAGCGAAGACGACGTCCAGAAGGCCGTCGACCTGGCCACCTCGCTGGGCAACCTGCGGGTCGTCGTCAACTGCGCCGGCGTCGCCACCCCCGGCAAGCTCGTGAGCAAGCGCGGCCCGCTGGGCCTCGACGACTTCGCCAAGGTCATCAACATCAACCTCGTCGGCACCGTCAACGTCTGCCGGCTCGCCGCTGCCGCCATGCAGCAGCAGGAGGCCGACGGTGAGGAGCGCGGTGTCATCATCAACACCGCCTCGGTCGCGGCCTTCGACGGCCAGATCGGCCAGATCGCCTACTCCGCCTCCAAGGGCGGCGTGCACGCCGTGACCCTGCCGATGGCCCGTGAGCTGGCCAGCTCGCTCATCCGCGTCGTCACGATCGCCCCGGGCATCTTCATGACCCCGATGATGGCCGGCCTGCCGCAGGCCGCCCAGGACTCGCTGGCCGCCTCGATCCCGCACCCAGCCCGCCTCGGCCAGCCGGCCGAGTACGCCCAGCTCGTCGAGTCGATCGTGGCCAATCCGATGCTCAACGGCGAGACCATCCGCCTCGACGGCGCCATCCGCATGGCACCGAAATGATCCGCACCACCTGACGCGGAGACGTCCCCGCGGGGACGTGACAGCCCGCAGCACAGGCGCCGGTCGACCACACGGTCGGCCGGCGCCTGACGCGTACGCGGGCAGTCCGCACGGGTTCACCTGGCCCTACGCGATCGTCGTCACCCTCGGAGGCATCGCCGTATTCGTCCTGGCCTTCATCCTCGGCTGGACGAAGAACGGCGATGAGGACGACGAGGGTGAGGAGGCCGAGGCCGAGGAATCGGCAGGCGGCTCGCACGCCAGCGGGCTGCCGGACAAACCCACCGGCTGACTTTCCGGCAGGCCATAAGTCATAAAGCTGGAAAAGCTATTCATGGTCAGATGCCCACTGACCATGAATAGCTTTTCTAACTTTCGAGTCGGACGGACTGGAGGCATGCCGGACCGCCGAGTCGCGCCGAGGCGATCATGACTGGCGCTGCAGGTCGGCGCGCTCCTGGCGGCGCAGCACGACACCGCGGATGCTGCCCATCGCGATGAGGGTCACCGTCAGCAGCACGGCACCGAGGGCGAAGAGCGGGGAGGCATCGGCCTGGGCGAGGGCCAGCTGGAAGACGATGATCGACAGCAGTGAGGCGCAGAAGGCCGGGATCGTCCAGTTCGCTGATAAGCGCGCGGCGATCGAGATGAGCACCACCGCACCGGCCGGGGCGGCGAGCACCGAGACCATCCACACACACAGGATCACCAGCCCGGCCACAAGTGCTGAGGGCGGGCCGACATAGGAGTCCTCACGCTCCATCGGGTCGTGCTGGATGGCCGCCGGCAGCATCGCAAGAGCGAGCGTGCCGAGGGTGACGTCGACGATGAGGTGCACGCTCGGGATGCCCGGCTGGATCGCCCGGCCGAGTGCGGCACCGGAATTCAGCTGCAGCCAGTGGTAGGCCGCGCACATGATGACCCCGGAGACCGCCGCCAGCCAGAACAGCACCATTGTCCGGGCAGGCGAGCGCAGCGGCTGGGGCGCCTCGACGGCAGGACGGGAGCCTGTGGCTGCAGGGTGGCGGGGCGAGTCCACAGAACGTCTACTATTCATACGAGGAACTCTACGAGCCCGACCCGAGAACTCGCCGTGCCACGCCTCGGTGCCGGCTGTCCGTGTCTGTGTCAAGTGACCATCTGCCAGAAGGGAGAGGCGACGGGCCGCATGCGCAAGATCCATCAGCCTCCCTACTACGATCCTGCCAAAGCGCCGGTGTTCCGCTACTTCCGGATGGCCGAGACCTATCCGCACATCCGCTGGTGGCGTCCGCTGCTCGTCGGGGTGCTGACGATCGTGTACTTCCTGCTCTTCTCCAGCCTCATCATCACCCCGGTGATGCTGCTCTCAGACCACTTCGCCCCGAACCTCTTCGACCCGATCCGCCGGGAGGGCGTCCCGCTCATCGCCAGCCCGGTCACGCTGTTCTTCACCGTGCTCGTCACCATCGCCCTCATTCCCGCCTGCCTGCTGGCGATGAACGTCTCCGGCCGGCCGCTGGGCACCCTGTACTCAGTCGAGGGCCGGTTCCGGTGGCGGCTGTTCGGGCGCAGCACCATGCTCGCCGTGCTCATCACGGTGCCGATCACCTCCCTGCTCATGATCTTCGACCCGGTCGCCCACGATCACTTCCGGTGGCCGGATCACAACGGCTTCATCCTCATCGTCATCACCCTGCTGCTCGTGCCGATGCAGGCCGCCGGCGAGGAGTTCGTCTTCCGCGGCATCCTCGGGCAGATGATCGGCTCGTGGCTGGCACATCCGGTATGGCCGATCCTGCTGCCGCTGCCGCTGCTCATCCTCGGGCAGAACTATGGGCTCGTCAGCCAGGTCGACATCGCGATCTTCGCCCTCGGGGCCGGGTTCGTCACCTGGGCGACCGGCGGGCTGGAGGCCGCGATCGCCCTGCACGTCGTCGGCAACGTCGTCTTCTACGGCCTGGCCGCCTTCAACCTGCTGCTGCCCAACAGCCTCGACGGCGGGTCGATGGTCCAGCTGCTCGTCTCCACCCTCATCGTCGTCATCTACTCCACCCTCGTCGTCACCCACCACGACGCCGTCAAATACCCCAACCACGCCCGCGCCCAGCCCGGCGCGCTCGTCGGCCGGGTCATCAGTCCCGGCGGCATGTGACATGACCGGCCGGCCGTTCCCGAGGTGGGGGAGACCGAGTAGGGAAAACCCGACTCACGTGGATGGTCGGCTCCATGTCCGGCATGCTCGCGGCGAAAATACAGTGAAGCTATGAACACCACACCCAGCCCAGACGGGGCCCGCGAGGACGTCACGCGTCCGACCATCCCCCTGCCGCAGGGCACACCGAGCACACCCCCGGAACCCGCCACCCCCGCCCCGACCGCCGTCATCCCGACCGGCGACGAGAACGACCAGAACCACCAGGCCGACGCAGCCGCCCAGGCCGACGCAGCCGCCCAGGCCGACCGCGCTGATGAGACCGAGGCGGCCACCGCCTCGGGCACGGACACCGCAGCAGGCGCAGGAAGCGCCCCGCCGGCACCCCCGGCACCCGCCCCGGACGGGGCAGAGGCCCCGGCCCCGCCGCCGACAGCTGCCGAGCTGACCGAGCGGAAGTGGCGCAAAGGCCATCCCGGCTTCTTCGGCATCGCCAACGTCATCGTCTCCGGCGTGCTGGCCATCGTGTGGCTGTGGCTGCCGATCGCCGTGTTCTTCGTCGGTCTCAGCGGTCTGTTCGCACTCGGGCTCGGACTCATCGCTCTGTTCCTGTGGTTCCTGCTGCAGCGCGGGATCAACCGCGTCGAACGCTTCCGCGCCGAGGCGATCTACGGCGACGGCATCGCCTCAGCCCCGACACCCGAGTCGGCCTATGCGCCTGGCTTCAGCCGCTTCATGCACAACCAGTGGCTGGTGTTCAAGTCCCCCAGCTTCTGGCGCTCGACCGCCCACCACTACATCAAAATCATCTACGGCGGTTTCGTCTGCCTGCTCGCAGGCGTCGGCCTGACCTTCGCCGGACTGCTCGCGGCCGCCGCGCTCAACCCCGAGTTCCTCCCCGGACAGCTGGGCGACTTCTCCCGCCTCGGCAGCGGCCTCATCGCCCTGGCCGCCTTCGTCTCCACCGTCCTCATCCTGCTGCTGAGCCCGTACCCGGACCGCGCCCTCGACCGCGCCCTGCTGCCTGCGACCCGCACCGAGGCGCTGCGCGCTGAGGTCAAGACCCTCGACCGCGCCCGTGCCGGTGCCGTCGACGCTGCGACGAGTGAGCGGCTGCGCATCGAACGCGACCTCCACGACGGCGTGCAGCCGATGCTCGTGGCGACCTCGATGAAACTCGGGATGGCCAAGGCCAAGATGGACACCGACCCCGAGGCGGCCAAGGCGCTGCTGACCGAAGCCCACGCCGAGTCGAAGGCGGCGATCACCGAGCTGCGCCAGCTCGCCCGCGGCATCCACCCGGCTGTGCTCAGCGACCGCGGCCTCGACGCCGCCGTCTCGGCCCTGGCCGCCCGCTGTGCCGTTCCAGTCCGCGTCACCGTCGATCTCCTCGACCACTCCGCCGCTCAGCTCGCCGGTGTCACCGGCTCGGTGCCGCTAACGAAGGTGAGCAGCGAAGCCGAGGCCGAGGCCCACGTCAGGATCTATGTGCGCGACGGCCGGCTGCACATCAGCGTCAGCGACAACGGCCGCGGCGGCGCACGCGTCGACCCAGTGGTCGGCTCGGGGCTGGCCGGGTTGGCTGACCGTGTGACCGCAGCCCGCGGCACATGGGCCCTGACCAGCCCGGTCGGCGGCCCGACAACCCTGGTAGTGGAGGTGCCATGCGCATAATCATCGCCGAAGACGCCGTGCTGCTGCGGGAGGGCCTCGTCAGGCTGCTGACCGACGCCGGACACGAGATCGTGGCAGCCGTCGGAGACGCCAACGAGTTCCTCGCTGCGATCAACACCGCCGCCCAGTCGCCTGACGGGCCACCGGATCTGGCGATCGTCGACGTGCGGATGCCGCCGACCTTCACCGACGAGGGCATCCGGGCCGCGGTGCTCGTGCGCTCGCAGAACCCCGAGGTCGGCGTCATCGTCCTCTCCCAGTACGTCGAGGAGCGCTACGCCCGCGACCTCATCGCCGACAACTCCGGCGGCTTCGGTTACCTGCTCAAGGACCGCGTGGCCGATGTCGAGGACTTCCTCGCAGCCGTCACCGAAGTCGCCGGCGGAGGCACCGTGCTCGACCCCGAGGTCGTCAGCCAGATCCTCGTGCGCACCCGCAAGCAGGACGGCCTGTCCGATCTGACCGCCCGGGAGCGCGAGGTCCTCCAGCTCATGGCCGAGGGCAAGTCGAACTCCGCGATCGCCGGCAGTCTCTACCTCAGCGCTGGTGCTGTCGAGAAGCACATCAGCTCGATCTTCACGAAATTCGGTCTCATGGCCGACACATCAGAGAACCGCCGCGTCCTTGCCGTGCTGCGGTTCCTCGGGGCCTAGGAGGTACCCGCCATGTCATTCCCGCAGAACCGACACCAGAACCCCAGCCAGCCGAACCCCCAGCCGTCCTACCAGTCGGCAGGCTCCCAGCAGCCAGGCCAGCGCGGCAGCCAGCAGGTGCGCTCGAACCCGGAGACCGCCTTCCGGCCTGAGCGCGTGACCTCCGGTACCCGCACCGGGATCCGCGCCGTCATCGCGATCGTCGCAGCTCTGGCCGTGCTGCTGCCGCTGTCATTCGGCGGAACGATGTTCGCCCAGGCCCTGCAGACCCGTCACTACGAGACAAGCGAATCGTTCACCCCAGGTGCCGACGGCCTGCTCGTCGACGTGCCCACCGGCGTCGTCGACATCAGCACCACCACAGCCACCGCGGCACAGGTGAACCTGGAGTACAACGGCACCAAGCACCAGCCCGACCTCACAATCGAAGAAGACGCCGACGGCCGCACCGTCATCTCCGTTTCCCGAGTGGCCGGACGCACCTTCGGACCTGCCGGCGACCTGCGTGTCGACGTGCAGGTGCCTGAGGAGATGGCGGAGAAGATACAGCTTGAAGCCCGTTCACAGGTCTCGGCGGTCTACATCGCCGGGCAGTTCGACCAGGTGCGCGCTTTCAGCGATCTCGGTGCGATCGACACGGAGGGGCTCACCACCCGCGAGCTGACGATCGAGACGAAGACCGGAGCCGTCGAGCTCAGCGGCCGCCACGAGATCGTCAACGTCACCGCCGATCTCGGCACCATCAACGGCGAAGCCCTCACCGTCACCGACCAGCTCACCGCCCTCACCGATGCCGGCGCCATCGACATCGGGCTCAGCACGGAGGCGGTGCCGGCCAGCGGCATCGATCTGGCTACCAGCTTCGGGTCAGTCGATCTGCGAGTGCCGCGCCTGTCCGACGTCCCTGGTGCTGATGCCGACGGCTACCTGGTCAACACCGCAGGCAACGGCACGGCCGATGTCAACATCGACACCATCCGCGACGGCCACGGCAAGACCGTCGTGCCGATCAGCATCCGCAGCACCAGCGGTGCCATCGCAGTCGACTACGTCAGTGGGAACACCTCCGGTGAGCTCAGCGACCAGGACGCCGACGACCAGGATCCAGACGACACAGACGGTGACGATCCGGACGCCACCGGCAACGGTTCCTGACCGGCAGCACCCCTGTCCGTCACCGCTTGAGACGCGGCCGTGCAGACAACAGCGGCGGCGCCTGCAGAAGCCAGTAAAATGACTTCAGACAGGCGCCGCCGTGGCGTTGGGAGGAGGACAGGATGCAGGTCAACACTGAGACGCTCAAGCCGGCGATCAACCGGCTCAAGCGGGCCAACGGTCAGCTCGCGGCCGTCATCCGGATGGTCGAAGAGGGCAGCGAATGCCAGGACGTTACCAACCAGCTGGCCGCTGTCTCCTCAGCCGTCGACCGCGCCGGATTCGCGATCATCGCCGACACGCTCCACCACTGCATCGCTGAAGGCGGAGCCGATGTCGACGTGCGCGAACTGGAGAAGATGTTCCTCTCCCTGGCCTGAGCCCGGTCGCGCTCAGCTCCTGCGGCTACTGAAGAGGCGGGCGAAGAATCCGCCGCCGCTCTTGGCGCTCGCGGCCTCCTTCTCAGCCTGGGTGTGCTTGCCGTTGCACCACTGCCCGGACGGCACCTCGGCCTTGACCTGGGAGATGTGCTGGCCGCAGCCGGCCCAGGTCGTCTTCTCGCACACTTTGCAGCGCACTGGTCGGCACATGGTGTGCCTCCTTCCTGTGCTGCCGCTGAGGCAGCCTCGGGGTCTCGTACATGGAAAAAATACCCTAGAGGGCATAAAACATGTCGAGCGGCGCATACCCTTTTTGACACTCCGAACCTCCGCTCTTTTTGAGCCCTTAGCACTAGTGGGTGCTTCGCATATACCGTCTGGGGTATATTGGCCGCGTGGGTATCGCATTACGGCGCGGCCGCGCACAATCACGCAACCACATGATGCATTGGGCACAACCCCAAGAAGGCACGCTGACCTATGTGGCACTTGGCGACTCGGCAGGCGTTGGCGTCGGAGTGGATGACCCCGCCCGAGGCTATGTCGGCGTGATCGCCAAACGACTTGCGGAGGTCACCGGTGAGACAGTCCGGGTCGTGAATCTATCGACCTATGGGGCAAGAGCCAAGAATGTACTGGACGCGCAGCTACCAAAGCTTGCTGAGGTCACGGCACCGGATTTCGTGACCTGCGTGATCGGTAGCAACGATGTGGCCTGGGCACCAGCTTTCAAGACTGACGACTTCGCATGCGATATGACAGCGGTCGCTTCGAAACTGCCCCAGGGAGCGGTGATGGGTCTGGTGCCGAATTTCCTGCACTGGCCATACGACCGCCGCGCAATTAGAGCGAACCACGCGATACGACAAGCAGCCAGCCTGCACGGTCACGCCATTGCTGACATTGATACTGCAACCAAAGCACTGTCGCTTCGCGAGTATCTGGCGACGTTCTCGGGCGACTACTTTCACCCCAACGCGACGGGCCACGCCCTGTGGGCTGATGCAATCTGGGAACAGCTTGCCGATCAGCTCACTGCTTCTGCCTCATAATGGGCAGCTCGCATGACATCCGGGTCTGCTGGAATCGCGTTCGCTCACCGGATGTCATGCGAGCTGCAGGTCGGTGATGCAGGTGGCACCGTCGTCAGTGGTGGTGAAGTCCGAGGTGCCCGTCCGGCCGTCGTGGCTGATCTCGATGGTGCCGGTGATGTCGCTGGGCACCCAGAAGCCGACGAATCCGTTGTCGAAGGTGGTGATCTGTTCATCGACCACGGTTTCACCGGTGGTGCTGTCGGTGATTTGGACGTCGATGGTTTCGTTGCTGAGCTCGCCCTGGCAGGTGGTCAGGCTGTGGTAGAAGCAGTCGTGTGTCTGGTCGACGTAGGGGGCGATCGACAGGTAGGACAGGTTCTGCGGCAGGTCCAGGGTCACTTCCTGCGTGTTGTCGGTCAGCACCAGCTCATCGGGATAGACCGATGCGATCAGATCTGCTGGCCTCTCGGCGATTTCGAGCTGGTCCAGATGATCGATGATCTCGACGGCATCCATGCTTTCGAGATCGAAAGTGGCAAGGAGCTCCGCCTGCGAGCCGGCGCCGGGTGCTGGTTGGGAGTCTGCTGCCGGGGCGCATCCTGCCAGCACCAGCGAGAGAGCGGCTGTCATGATTGCTGTTCGTTTCACTTTCATCTCCTTGTCGTTCGGGCGGGTGCCCGAGGGTCAGCATGCACAGCAGTGACGGCTGCGCGGGGGTGGTCTCGCTGAGTGGTCAGGGGGTGTCAGATGATGGTCTCGAAGCCGCCGATCATGCCTTGCAGGCTGTTGACCCACTGGGTCCAGACGCCGCTGACGAGCAGCACGCCGATGATGATGAGCATCGCCCCGCCGATCCTGCTGATCAGGAGGTGGTGGTCTCTGGCCCACTGCAGCCTGCCGGTGCCCTTGACGATGAGCACGGCCACGACGATGAACGGCACTCCCAGTCCGAGGCAGTACATCAATGTCAGCAGGGCACCCCGCCAGATGCCGTCGGCGCCGGTCGCCCCGAAGCTGGTCGACAGCGCCAGCACCGCCGCGAGTGTGGGACCCATGCACGGTGCCCAGCTGAGGGCGAAGGTGGCGCCCAGGGCGGGGGCGCCCCAGAGGCCGGCGGGTGGACGCTTGCTGATCCGGGCGGTGCGTTGGAACATGCCGATCCCGCCCATGAACACGATGCCGGCGATGATGACGACGACGCCCATCACGCGGTTGAGGACATCGGCCCACTGGCTGAGCAAGACACCGGCGAGGCTGAACGCCAGGCCCATCGACACGAAGACGGCGGCGAAGCCGACAATGAACAGGGAGACCCCGATGACGACCCGGCTGATCTTCCGGTCGGTCAATGCGGCGGCACCCAACCCGGTGACGTAGCCGACGTAGCCGGGGACCAGCGGCAGGACGCACGGGGAGAAGAACGACACCGCCCCGGCGAGGATCGCCACCGGGATCGCCAGCAGCATCGGACCGGACAAGGCGGTCTGTGAGAAGGTCTCCCCGATGGAGGCCAGCAGCATCACGCCGGTTCCTCCAACACGTCACCGATCAACGCTTTGAGGGTGGACTCGTCCACGGCTCCCATCACCCGGGCTGCCGCCCGGCCCTGGGAGTCCAGGACAACGGTGGACGGGACCGCCTGCGGAGGCAGCACCGAACCGAGCGCGGCGACGCCGAGGCCGTCCTTATCCAGCATGGAGGGAAACGTCAGATCGAAGGTCCTGGCGAACGCGTCGGCGGCCGGCGCCTCGTCGCGGACATTGATGCCCAAGAACTTCACGCCGTTTTCTTGGTACCGCTCGTAGTTGGCCTGCAGCGCCGGGGCTTCCTTGCGGCACGGGGGGCAGGCGGCGTACCACAGGTTGAGCACCGCCGGGGCCCCACGCCAGTCGACAAGGTCGAAGGCAGTGCCGTCGGTGTACTCACTGGCCAACTCGATCGGCTCACCCCGCTCACCGATGGGCAGCTGGGTGATGACACCGGCCCCGGAGATGTAGCCCTGCTCATTGACCTCCGGCACCTGGTCGGCCAACTCCTCGGCATCGCTGCCGCACCCGGCCAGACCGAGCGCAAGGAGGACGGTCAAGGAGCCGGACCGGCGGATCATCGAACGACGCGACAGAGGTGAGAGCATCCTTCTTCTTCAACTCGCAGGGACAACGCCTCCCTCCATTCTGGTCGAGCTGCCGAGGGTAAAAGGGCCAGGATCCTTGAAGATTTGACGAAGATTGCCCTGGTGACAGCCCCGCGCAGGTGAGGCATGTTACGTTCGAATCAGCGCGTGGCCCCGACGATGCCGTGCGCTGTCTCCCGGAAGTTCAATACCCCCGACAGGTCAACGCGGAGGCCACGATGAGCGAACACAGCGGACATCTGCCAGTCGACGGAGACCGCACAGCCCTCCGGATCTCCGGGTGGCTGACGGGAGTGTATTTCGTCATCGAGCTGGTCATCGGGCTGTGGTCCGGGTCGGTTGCGGTGATCTCGGATGCCTTCCACACGTTCTCGGCTGTCGGCGGGGTGCTGATCGCGTTGCTCGCTCAGCGTCTGAGTCAGCGCCCCGCCACGGCGCAGGAGACCTTCGGGTGGGCCCGCGCCGAGATCATCGGGGCGCTGTTCAACGGGCTCTTCCTCGCCCTGATGGCCGTCTACGTGTTCTACATGGGAGCCATGCGGCTGGCCGATCCGATCGAGTTGCCCACCACGGTGATGCTCTGGGTGGCCGCCGGCGGCATTGTCACCGAGCTCATCGCGTTCTGGCTGCTCTACCAGCGTCAGAAGACGAACCTGAACATCAAGGGCGCTTTCTGGCACATCCTGCAGACCTTCGTCGGCAGCCTCATCATCATCATCTCCGCGGTGGTCATCCGGCTGACCGGATTCCTCGCGATCGACCCGCTGCTGGGCATGGTCTTCGGCGTGGTGTTGCTGTGGGCGTCGTGGACCATCATCCGGTCGGCCTTAAGAATCCTGCTGCAAGGCACGCCCGAACACCTCGACCTGCCCGCAGCGATCACAGCCCTGGAGGAGATCGACGGAGTTGAGGACGTCCACCACGTGCACGCCTGGACCATCACCTCCGGGCGCACCGTCTTCTCCGCGCACCTGCACGTGGCCAACCCGTCTCGGCATGAGGGCGTGCTGGAACAGGCAACCGGGCTGCTCACCGACCGGTTCGACATCTACTTCTCCACACTGCAGATCGAGCGCACCTGCCCGGCCGAGGCCGCCACGAGCATCGACATCACCAGACAGTCCGAGCGCGGGACAGACCCGGGCATTTGAAGGTTTGACGAAGATTCGGCCGCAGCGGGCGCTGAGGGCTGTGTGCCGCCAGCACTGGGGGCAGACTGGGTACATGCGGGCTGAACGAACCGACCACCACTCTGGCGGACGCATCGTCGTTGCCGAGGATGAAAAGCCTCTGGCGCAGATGGTGGCGACCTATCTGAGTCGAGACGGCTTCCACGTTGAGCAGGCACACACCGGAGTCCAGGCGCTGGACAGCGTCAGGGCCGAGGAGCCTGACGTGCTCATCCTCGACCTCGGACTGCCCGGGCTGGACGGCATCGAGGTCTGCCGTCGCGTGCGGGCGATGTCGGAGTGCTACGTGCTGATCCTGACCGCCCGAGGTGGTGAGAACGACAAGCTCATGGGGCTTGCCGCCGGTGCGGATGACTACATCACCAAACCCTTCAGCGTCCGGGAACTGGTCGCCCGAGTCCACGCCGTGCTCAGGCGTCCCCGCACCGGAAACCCACCCCAGGACTCCGTCCGCGTCGTCGGCGACCTCACCATCGACCTCGCCGGCCACGAGGTCCGCCGCGACGATGCGGTGCTTCCCCTGACGCGCACCGAGTTCGACCTGCTGGTCGCCTTGTCTGCAGCACCCCACCGCGCGCTCTCCCGCCGGCAGCTCATCGACGCCGTCTGGGACACATCCTGGGTCGGCGATGAACGGATCGTCGACGTCCACATCGGCCACCTGCGGCGCAAGCTCGGTGAAGAGCCCGACGGTGGCGGCCTCATCGAGACCGTCCGCGGCGTCGGCTATCGCATGGTGCTCCGATGAGGCTGCGCAACTCCGGCCTGGCCACCCGCCTGTTCGCCACGCAGCTGATCGTGGTGGCGGCAAGCCTGCTCGGAGCGGTGGCAGTCGCCACCCTGGCCGGGCCCCCGCTGTTCCACGAACACCTGGAAATGGCCGGCATCCCGGGGGGATCCTCGGAACTGTTCCATGTCGAGCAGGCCTACCGCGACGCGAACCTGATCACCCTGGCGGTGGCATTGGGCACCGGTCTGGCCTGCGCGCTCCTGGCCAGCTTCCTGCTCTCCCGCACGATCCGCACCCCGCTGAAACAGCTCACCGCTGGGGCAGCCGAAGTCGCCCGCGGCAACTACAATGTGCGCGTCCCGGTGGTCGGCGCCGGCGTCGAACTCGACTCCCTGGCCCGAGCGTTCAACACGATGGCCGACCAGCTGACCCGCACCGAGGAGACGCGGCAACGCATCCTGTCCGACCTCGCCCACGAGATGAGCACACCGGTCTCGGTCATCTCCGTCTACCTCGAGGGGCTGCAGGACCAGGTCGTCGAGTGGAACCCCACCACCCACGCCGTGATGGCCGAACAGCTGGCACGCCTGACACGCCTTGTCGAAGACATCGACGATGTCTCCCGCGCTGAGGAAGGCCGCATCGACCTCGAGCCCGCCCCCGTACCCATCGCCGACCTGCTCGACAGCACTGCTGCCGCAGTCCAGGAGAGCTACACAGCCAAGGGCGTGACCCTCACCACCACAGCCGACCTCGATGCCAACATTGTGATCGCCGACCGGCAACGGCTGGCACAAGTCCTCGACAACCTCCTGTCGAACGCCCTGCGCCACACCCCACCCGGGGGAACCGTCTCCCTCACCGCCACCAACACCCGCGACACCGTGCTCATCAGCGTCACCGACACCGGCGACGGCATGACCGCCGACCAGCTCATCCACATCTTCGAACGCTTCTACCGCGGTGACACCGCCCGCGATCGCGACCACGGCGGCTCCGGCATCGGCCTGACGATCTCCCACGCCCTCATCGCAGCCCACAGCGGTACCCTCACCGCCTCCTCCGCCGGCCCCGGACACGGCTCCGAGTTCACCATCGAACTGCCCCGCACCCCCGGAAAGGCCCGCCCCGCGTGAGCATGAACACCTTTACTCATATACCCCTACAGGGTATAGTCGGAGGCGCGCGAAACCCGCGCGGCCTCACCGAGCCCGCAAGTCAGGAGCACACATGACCGCATCCTCCCGCCAGTTACCACTCGCATCGCCAGGCTGCGCCTGCTGCGCACCAGCCGACACCGCCACTACAAACGCAACTGGCAGCAGTGCCGGGCCGGCCTCCACGCTCACACTCGCTGTAGAAGGGCTGACCTGCCAGGGCTGCGCCTCGCGCGTGACCAAGGCCATACACGCGGTGGACCGCAACGCCCAGGTGGACGTCACGCTGGTAGCCCACGGCCGGTCCACCGTCACGGTGACCAGCAGCGCACCGGTGGACACGGCGGCGCTGCAATCAGCGCTTGCCGCGGCCGGATACCCCGGAACAGAAGCCTGATCGGCTACCCATCCCCTGACTGTGAAGGACAACGATGAGCAATCCGGAGCACCACCACCAGCCCGAACCGGCAGATCACACCCACGCCCATCACCACCACGACCACCTCGACGCAGACAGCCACGGACAGGCGATACCGCAGGGCCACGGCCACTCCGCCCTTGACGAAGCCCCGGCACCCGCCCACGACAGTCACGCCGGACACGACCATGACGCGCACGCAGGCCACGGGGAGCACGCCGGGCACAGTGTCGCGATGTTCCGCAACCGCTTCTGGGTCAGCCTGATCCTGTCGGTGCCGGTCGTCATCTTCAGCCACATGGTCGCCGACCTGCTCGGCTACCAAGTGCCCGAGTTCTTCGGCTCGGCCTGGATCGCCCCGGTGCTGGGCACCGTCATCTACGTCTACGGCGGCATGCCCTTCCTCAAGGGCGGGCTCAATGAGCTGAAATCACGGCAGCCGGGGATGATGCTGCTGATCGCGATGGCCATCACCGTGGCCTTCGTCGCCTCCTGGGCCACCAGCCTGGGCATCGGCGACTTCATGCTCGACTTCTGGTGGGAGCTGGCGCTGCTGGTCACCATCATGCTGCTGGGGCACTGGCTGGAGATGCGCGCCCTCGGTGCGGCATCCGGTGCCCTCGACGCGCTGGCCGAGCTGTTGCCCGACGAGGCGGAGAAGGTCACCGAGTCCGGGACCATCACCGTCCCGATCGCCGAACTGCAGACGGGTGACACGGTGCTGGTTCGGTCCGGGGCCCGGGTCCCGGCTGACGGCCGCATCATCGACGGGCACGCCGAGTTCGACGAGTCCATGATCACCGGTGAGTCCAAACCCGTCCTGCGTGAACTCGGTGACAAGATCGTGGCCGGCACCGTCGCCACGGACAACGCGGTGCGTCTAACCGTGGAAGCCACCGGCGGCGAGACTGCCCTGGCCGGCATTCAGCGGATGGTCGCCGACGCGCAGGCATCGTCGTCGCGGGCGCAGGCGCTGGCTGATCGTGCCGCAGCGCTGCTGTTCTGGTTCGCGCTGGGGGCCGGCATCATCACTGCGCTCATCTGGACGCTGCTGGGCGCGCCCGACCAGGCAGTCATCCGCACCGTCACCGTGCTGATCATCGCCTGCCCGCACGCACTCGGACTGGCGATCCCGCTGGTGATCTCTATCTCGACTGAGAAGGCCGCCCGGTCGGGCCTGCTCATCAAGGACCGGCTCGCGCTGGAGCGGATGCGCTCGATCGATATCGTGCTCTTCGACAAGACGGGCACTCTCACGCAGGGCGCGCACGCCGTCACCGGGACCGCGCATGTGTCAGGAATCAGTGAAAGCCGCGTGTTGGCGCTGGCCGCCGCCACCGAAGCCAACAGCGAACACCCGGTGGCACGGGCGATCACCGCAGCGGCAGCCGAACACCCGGAAGCGGCCTCGACTCGTCTGCAGGCCAGTGAGTTCACCGCAGCCGCCGGGCGCGGGGTCCGCGCCATCGTCGACGGTTCCGAGATCACCGTGGGCGGGCCCAACATGCTGCGCGACTACGGGCTGGAATCCCCGACCGAGATCGCCGCCGACGTCGCGGAATGGACCCAGCGCGGCGCCAGCGTCCTGCACATCGTGCAGGACCGGACCATTATCGGCGCGCTCGCCCTGGAGGACCAGGTGCGGTCGGAATCCCGGGCCGCAGTCCACGCCCTGCAGGAACGCGGTGTGAAGGTCGCGCTCATCACCGGCGACGCCCAGCAGGTCGCCGACGCCGTCGGGCGCGACCTCGGCATCGACGAGGTCTTCGCCGAAGTCCTCCCGCAGGACAAGGACTCCGCCGTCACCGACCTGCAGAACAGGGGACTGTCGGTAGCAATGGTCGGCGACGGCGTCAACGACGCCCCCGCCCTTGCCCGGGCAGACGTCGGCATCGCGATCGGGGCCGGCACCGACGTGGCGATGGAATCGGCCGGCGTCGTACTGGCCAGCGACGATCCGCGAGCAGTGCTGTCGATGATCGACCTATCCCGGGCCAGCTACCGCAAGATGATCCAGAACCTGGCATGGGCGACCGGCTACAACGTCCTCGCCGTCCCGCTGGCCGCCGGAGTCCTGGCCCCCATCGGGTTCGTGCTCTCCCCGGCCGTCGGCGCGATCCTGATGTCCCTGTCGACCATTATCGTCGCGCTCAACGCCCAGCTGCTGCGCCGCACCGAACTCGACCCGGCCCGGCTGGCACCGACCCCCACCGAGACGTCCCGACCGGAAACCGTCCACCCCCAAGGAAAGGTCACATCATGAAGCGCACCCCACTGGCAGTTGCGGCAGCCGTTGCCGGGACGCTGTTCCTCTCGGCATGCGCCGGGAACGCCGACCCCGGCAGCACCGGGGAAGATCCTGCCCCTGCGACCTCGGTCGCCACCGACACCGCGGGCTCCGGTGAGGCGATCTCCGCGGAGCACAACGACGCTGACGTGATGTTCGCGCAGATGATGATCCCGCACCATCAGCAGGCCGTCGAGATGAGCGAGACACTGCTGGCCAAGGATGACATCCCGCAGAACGTCGCCGACTTCGCCCAAGGCGTGATCGACGCGCAGGGGCCCGAGATCGACCGGATGAACGCCATGCTCGAAGCCTGGGGCCAGCAACCCATGAACATGGACGACATGGACGGCACGGGTGGCATGGGCGGTCACGGCGGCATGAGCGGGATGATGAGCGAAGACGACATGCAACAGCTCGAAGACGCCACCGGCACCGACGCCGCGAAGCTGTACCTGGAACAGATGACCAGACACCACGAGGGTGCCGTCGACATGGCCGAGCAGCAGGTCGCCGACGGGCAGAACCCGCAGGCCGTCGCCCTGGCCGAGCAGGTCATCGAAGACCAGGAAGCAGAGATCCAGGAGATGAAGACGATGCTCGAAAACCTCTGAACTTTTTTTCTCCGGAAGGGGAACCGGGCAATCGGACCGGACTGCGGTTCATGAAGATTCTGCGAAGATCGGCTTCTGGCGGCTTCGCTTTGGTCGGCGGGTCACCTAGGGTCGATGGTAGCCGGGTGCTTCCTAGCACCGCCTCGGAGAAGAAGGAGCGCAGCGATGACTCACATCACTTCAATGATCGAGACCCACCCCAACGACACCACCGGTCTGGACGTGCAGAAACTCGCCGATTGCATCGCCGCCTGTTTCGAGTGCGCCCAGACCTGCACGGCCTGCGCCGATGCCTGCCTGGCCGAAGACATGGTCGCCGATCTGCGCAACTGCATCCGTCTCAACCTTGACTGCGCGGACCTCTGCGCGGCCACCGGCAGCATTCTCAGCCGCCGCACCGGGCAGAACCTGGCCACGGTCAAAGCCGCACTCGAGGCATGCCGGGCAGCGTGCGCAGAATGCGCCGCCGAATGCGAGAAGCACGCGGACATGCACGAGCACTGCCGCGTCTGCGCCGAGGCCTGCCGCCGATGCGAACAGGCCTGCGCCGACCTCCTGGCCGCGATCGGCTG
>NZ_JALXPM010000022.1:0-47524 GCF_025147615.1 Brevibacterium luteolum
GTCTCCTCCGCCTCGGTGGTGGCTGGCGGCTGAGATGCCCCGGCACCCGGAGCGGGCTGAGATGCGGAAGTCTCAGAGTCTGCGGCTGTGTGCAGAAGGGTCCGGAGGTCGACTCCGGTGGTTTCATCGACGACCTGCAGCACTTTGGCGAGGTTGACGCCGATGTTCTCGCTGAGCTTCCCTTCCCCATCGGAGGAGATGATCGAGAGCCTGTCGATGCTGCCGTAGGGCTCAGCCAGTCGGCCGGCCATCTCCGGAAGCACCTTGAGGATCTCAGCCAGGCGCGCGGCATCGTTGTAGGAGGCGTACGCCTCGGCGGCGGCCTCGATCGCCCGTGCCTCGGCCTCACCGCGAGCGGCCACCGCAGCGGCCTCGGCCCGACCGCGCGTCTCAGCGGCCGCAGCGTCGTTCTGCGCTTCGACCAGTGCCGCTGCCGAGGCGCGCTCGCGCCGGTAGTGATCGGCATCGGCGTCGCGTTCGGCGGCGTACTTCTTGGCATCGGCTGGCTTCTGCACCTCACCGATGAGTTCGCGCTCACGCAGCTCGTTGTTGCGGTCGGCGATCTTCTGCTTCTCATCCAGGATGCGCTGCTCCTGCTCCGCACGGGCCAGCTCCTCAGCGGCAGCCGCCTGCGCCTTCTCGGCAGCGGTCTCACGCTGGATCGCGGCCTGGCGCAGCTCGAGGTCCTTCTGGGACTCGGCCACCCGCTGGGCATCGGCGTTCGAGGCCTCGGTCGCCTTGCGGCGCGACTCCGATTCGGCGATCGCGGCGCGCTCGGCGACGAGTGCCGCCTCGGGCCGGCCGAGATCCTTGAGATAGCCGTCATCGTCTTCGATCGAGATGATCTGGAAGGTGTCGATGACCAGGCCCTGGTTGTTCATCGAATCCGCGGCATCGGCCCGCACCTGCGCGGCGAACTCGGCGCGGTCGCGCAGCACCTGCTCGACCGTCAGCGTGCCGATGACCGCGCGCAGCGTACCGGAGAGGATCTCCTGGCAGTAGTTGTCGATGGCCTTCTGCTGATCGAGGAACCGCTGGGCTGCCTTGCGGATGTCGGCAACCGATTCGCCGACTTTGAT
This sequence comes from Brevibacterium luteolum, assembly GCF_025147615.1. Classification (NCBI taxonomy): domain Bacteria; kingdom Bacillati; phylum Actinomycetota; class Actinomycetes; order Micrococcales; family Brevibacteriaceae; genus Brevibacterium; species Brevibacterium luteolum. Next base: position 1,080 of record NZ_JALXPM010000022.1, read on the forward strand.
CTGGGCGACACCGCGCAGCCGGAGGAAGATGTTGTTCGACGAGTAGCCCTCGATCTCGATGCTGATCTGGCGCGAGGACAGCGAGATCGTGTGCGCGCGGTCGAACAGCGGCCTGACGATCGCGCGACCGCCGACGACGACGCGGGTGCCGCTTTCGAGGTCGACGTCCCCGCCCTTGCTGCGGGTGGGTGCGCGGCCGGTGATGACGAGCGCCTCATTGGGCGCAGCGACGCGGTAGGCGCGGCGGAACATGATGAAACCGATGATGCCGATGATGAAGACGACGGCGAGGATCGCGCCGATACCGGTCACCAGTGTGGGATCGAACATGGGGATTCTCCTGAAAGTGACAGCGCGGGGCTGCTGGCAGTGCCGAATAGGTCACTGGCAGACTATCCGAAGAATCTGAGGCGCGGCACCGTCAGCTCGCAGCGAGCCGGCACCTGCGGCTGCCGGCCCGCTGCGAAACCAGGGACAGGGTCGTCGTCCTAGGTCAGAAGGCTGCACCAGTGGCCGCAGGAACTTCCTCGGCGGCGCGAACGCGCACTGCGTCACGGGCGGCGATGAGGTTCTCCAATGCCGGACGGACCTCCTCGTACCGGCGGGTTTTGAGTCCGCAGTCAGGATTCACCCACAGGCGATGGCGCGGCACGTGGGTCAGGGCTGCCTCCAGCAGGCCAACGAGCTCATCGACCGAGGGCACCCGCGGGGAGTGGATATCGTAAACGCCTGGGCCGACGCTGCGGTCGAACTCGGCGGGGTCGAGGCTGTCGAGCAGCTCCATCCGCGAACGGGCGGCTTCGATGCTCGTGACATCGGCATCGAGGGCATCGATGGCGTCGATGACCTGCTCGAACTCCGAATAGCACAGATGCGTGTGGATCTGGGTGCCCGGCTCCACGCCGATGCTGGCCAACCGGAAGGCATCGACCGCCCAGTCCAGATAGGCGTTCCGGGCATCGGCGCGCAGCGGCAGCAGCTCACGCAGAGCCGGCTCATCGATCTGGATGATCCGGATGCCGGCGGCCTCCAGTTCGGCAACTTCGTCGGAGAGCGCCAGGCCGATCTGCTCAGCAGCAGTCGACAGCGGCACGTCATCGCGTACGAAGGACCACGACAGGATCGTCACCGGGCCGGTGAGCATTCCCTTGACCGGTGTGTCGGTCAGGCTGGCGGCAAAGGTCGACCACGGCACCGTGATCGGAGCCGGCCGGTGCACGTCGCCGAACAGGATCGGCGGGCGGGTGCAGCGGGTGCCGTAGGACTGCACCCAGCCGTGATCGGTGACCGCGAAACCGGCCAGGTGCTCGGCGAAGTACTGCACCATGTCGTTGCGCTCGGGCTCACCGTGGACGATGACATCGAAGCCGAGCTCCTCCTGCAGGCGCACCACCTCGGCGATCTCGGCCCGCATCGTCGCCTGGTACTGCACCTCGGTGATGCGCTCATCGCGCAGCGCGGCTCGGGCGCGGCGCACCTCGGGCGTCTGCGGGAACGAGCCGATCGTCGTCGTCGGCAGCACCGGCAGGCTGAGCGCCTCCTGGGCCCGCCGGCGCTCTTCGAGGCTGCCAGCGCGCACCCGACGCTCACCGATGGCAGCGGTGCGGGCACGCACCTCGGGGTTGAGTACGCGGTCGGACTCTGCGCGGGTGCGCACCGCCCGGGCCGACCGGTCGAAGACGGGCTTACGGACACCGGCCGGGTCGGCAGCACCGCTGCCGCGGGCCCCCAGTGCCGCCGCGAGCGCCTCGACCTCGGTGAGCTTCTCAGCGGCGAAGGACAGCCAGCCGGCCACATCAACCGGCAGCCGGGTCTCGGCGGCCACTGTGTAGGGGACATGCAGCAGCGAGGTCGAGGTGGAGACCGAGACGTCGCGGCCACGGTCCTGCAGCCCGGTGAGCACCTCGAGCTCGGCAGCCAGGTCGGCAGCCCAGATGTTTCGGCCGTCGACCACCCCTGCCACCAGCCGGGTGGCGCCGAAGTCCGCTGTCTGCAGGCGGGCCAGCCAACCAGGGTCCACGGCTCGGGTGGCGGGCGAGACATCGACGCCCAGCGCCTCGGGCCCGGCGGCCAGCAGGGTCTCAAGTCCTGCCCGCAGCGCACCATATGGCGCGGTGATGAGCACCTGCGGGCGCTCACCGGCTGACAGCAGACGGGCGTGCGCGTCACCGGCGCAGGCGGCCAGGTCGGCATCGCTGATCGCGTCGAGGTCGGTCACCAGGATCGGCTCATCGAGCTGCACCCACTCGACTCCGGCGGCATGGAGGGCAGCCAGAAGTTCGGCGTAGACCTCGACGAGCTCATCGAGCCGCTCCAGCGGCGCGTGCTCTGCTCCGGCCGCCGGCTTCGACAGCGCCAGCAGGGTCACCGGACCCACCAGCACCGGACGGATCCGATGCCCGGCCTGCCGCGCCTCGGCGACGAGGTCGAGGAGACGCTGCGGGCGGGCGGTGAAGGTGCGCTCATCGGCGACTTCAGGCACCAGGTAGTGGTAGTTCGTGTCGAACCACTTCGTCATCTCCAGCGGCGGACGCTCTGCGGTGCCGCGGGCCAGAGCGAAGTACTCACCCAGGGCGGTGCCGGACGGATCCTCGCCGACGATGCCGGTGGTGATGGCAGCGTCGAGGACCTGGTCGTAGGCGGAGAAGTCGCCGGGGATCGCGTAGTCGGCGGCCAGGCCGAGCTCGCGCTGCCGCTCATAGGCGGTCACTCGCAGACTGTGGGCGGCATCGGCATAAGAGGCTTCGTCGATGGTGCCGGCCCACAGTGCTTCGAGGGCGCGCTTGAGTTCGCGGCGCGGGCCGATGCGCGGCAGCCCGGTGACGGTTGCAGGCGGGAACGCACACTTCTGTGAGGCGGTCAAAGGAAGTCCTTTCGGTCGGCGATCAGCCGGGCGAGGGTGGCTGGTCGCAGGCGGGAGAGCAGTTCGGTGATGGTCGTCGGGTCGTTGAAGGTGTAGAAGTGCAGGCCCGGCACCCCGGCGGCGATGAGCTCGTCGACGAAACCGGCGGTGAGGTCCAGGCCGATGTCGTACTCCTCGGCTGGGCTGCGGGCTGCGGCCAGCGTCTGGGAGATGCGCGGCGGTGGCGTGAGCCCGGAGAGTCGACACATCCGCTGCAGGCGCGCGGTGCCGGTGATCGGCATGATCCCCGGGATGATCGGCAGGGTGACGCCGGCCAGCCGAGCACGCTCGGCAACAGCGGTGATGAGGGCGGAGTCGAAGAACAGCTGTGTGATGGCGAAGTCGGCGCCGTTGCGCTGCTTGGCGGCCAGCACGTCGATGTCCTCCGCCGGATGCCGTGACTCGGGATGCCCGCTCGGGTAGGCCGCCACCCCGATCGCCAGCCTGCCGCCGCACAGCCGGGCGACATGGCCCTGCTCGACCTCGCGCAGCAGTGCTACGAGCGCATCGGCGTGCGCGAGGTGCCCGCGCGGGGGAGCCGACTGCCCGGCTGCCAGATCCCCGCGGACGGCGAGGAATCCGCGCACCCCGGCGTCGATGAACCGCTCGATCCACTCGATCAGCTCGCTGCGCGGGGCTGCGGTGCACGTCAGGTGGGCCAGCGGCCGCAGCCGGGTGGTCGCGGCCAGCTGCTCGATGAAGGCCGCCGTCCCCGCCGACCAGCCGGTGCCCACCGCTGAGGTGACGGCGAGGTAGTCGGGGTCGTAGGAGGCCAGCAGCTCCAGCAGCGCACCGGAGCGCTGCTGCTGGGCGGCACTGCGCGGGGGCATGACTTCGAAGGACAGCGCCAAACGGGTCCCGGACGTCCCTGCGGCCACGCCGGCCTCCGGTGCGGCGGCCGGCGACCAGGCATCGAGGGGTGCTGAGGCGGAGATCGTGCTCACTGGGCTTCCGGCGAGGCAGTCAGCAGATCGGGGTGGTGGAGTGCGGCGACGTCGGGGTGGGAGCGCAGCCGAGAGGCCAGCGCGTTCTCCCCGTAGACAGCGTGCAGCGTGTCGCGCTCATCAGCGCTCACCCCGCGCGCTGATGGGGCCAGTTCAGCAGGCAGGGTCACCTCGGGCAGGCTGGCGCGCAGGGCGGGGTTGTAGAAGAACGGCACCGAGATCCGGTCCGCACCCGGTGCGGTCGGCAGCACGCGGTGGACGGTGGCGCGCAGGTAGCCGCCCGTGGCGACTTCGAGCAGCTTGCCGATGTTGACGACGAAGGTGTTCTCGATCGGTTCGACATCGGTCCACCGGTCCTCATGCAGCACCTGCAGCCCGGTGGTCCCCGGCTGCGGGTACAGCAGGGTGAGCACCCCGCCGTCGCGGTGCGCGCCGACGCCCTGGGTGATGTCCTCGGTGGCCGTGCCCGAGGCGGTGGCAGGCTCGGGTGCCGGGTAGCGGATGATCTTGATGAAGGACTCGGGGTCTTCGGCGAAGGCCGGTGCGAAGAAGTCAGCCGGCTGGCCGAGGCTCACCGCCCATTCGGACAGCAGCCGGGCTGCGACCGCACTCAGCTGGGTGTGCCAGGCGTCGGTGACGGCCCTGAGCTCCGGCAGGGCCTCCGGGTAGAGGTTCGGGCCGGTGAGCCGGTCGTAGGCGTGCAGCGGTTCGGCGACCGGTGCGCGGTGTGGGCCGATGTCGATCTGCTCGCGCCAGTCGACCAGGCCCTGGGTGCGCTCGCCGCCGGTGCGGGTGTAGCCGCGGAAGTGCGGGGAGCGGGTGTTCTCGATGGCGAGCTTGTCCTCCTCGGGCAGGGCGAAGAAGCGCTCAGCGGTCTCAAGCAGGGCGGTGAAGTCTGCGGCGGGGATGCCGTGGCCGGTGAGGTAGAAGAATCCGATCGAGTGGGTGACCTCGCGCAGCTGGCGGTGGAAGTCAGCGGCCAGCTGCGGATCGTCGGCACGCGACAGGTCGAGGATGGGCAAGCGGATCAGCGGCATGATGGCTCCTAGGTCTGTGGGAGGACTGATGCGGAACTCACGCTAGGTCCGGGCGGCGGCCGGAGCCGGTGGGGATGTCACGGCACGCCTCATAGCGTCATAAACATGCCATGCAGCGTCATGAATGCGACTTCTCGCGTCATCTGCCGACGCGCAGCCGGTCAGTCGCGCACTATGCGCTGCTCGCGAGCGGCAGCGATCGCTGCGGTGCGGTTGGAGACGCCGAGCTTGGAGTAGATGTGGTTGAGGTGAGTCTTGACGGTCGCCTCAGAGATGAACAGCACGCTGGCGATCTCCCGGTTCGATGTCCCGGTGGCCAGCAGCTGCAGGATCTCGATCTCCCGGTTCGACAGCGAGATGCCCGGGCTGCGCATCCGGTCGAAGAGCCGGGCGGCGATCTCCGGGGCCAGGGCGGTGCGCCCGGCGGCGGCTTCGGTGACGGCCTGCCGGATCTTCTCCGGGTCGGCGTCCTTGAGCATGTAGCCCGAGGCACCGGCTTCGATTGCTGCGACGATGTCGGAGTCGGAGTCGTAGGTGGTGAGGATGAGCACCGGCAGGTCCGGGCGGGACTCCTTGAGTCTGCGGGTCGCACTCACCCCGTCCATCCCGGCCATCTGCAGGTCCATGAGCACGACGTCGACCGGTTCGCCCAACGTCTCGGCCCGCTCGACGGCCTTGATGGCCTGCATGCCGTCGGAGGCCTCGGCGGCGACCTCGAACTCAGCGAAGCCGTTGAGCATGGCGATGAGACCGGTGCGCACGACCGGATGGTCATCGACGATGAGCAGGCGGATCTCAGTCATACCGTTCCCTCCAGTGGCTGGGGCGGGCGGTCCTCGACCGGGGTCAGCGGCAGGCTGACACCGACGACGGTGCCCTGGCCGGGAGCTGATTCGACGGTGACCTCCCCGCCGGCCTGGCCGATGCGCTCACGCAGCAGGCGCAGCCCGTAGCCGGAGTCGCGACCGCCCCGGTCGGCCGGGTCCGCCTGCAGCACGCGGCCGGGATCGAAACCGCGGCCGTTGTCGAAGACGTCGATGGTGACGATGTCGTCGAAGAACGCCAAGGTCACCCGTGCTGCCGAGGCGTGTGCGTGGGCGGCGACGTTCGACAGCAGCGACTGCACAGACCGCACGAGTGCCGCCTCGGTCGCGGCTGAAACCGGGACCGGGTCACCCTCGAGAGCGAACGTGCACGTCAGGTCCTGCCCGGCGGCCTGGGCGCGCTCCTGCGTGTCGGCGCACAGCTGCGGCAGGCGCTCGAGCAGCCGGGTGGTGCGCTGCTTCTGCGGGGCCTGCCCGGCAGCCAGATCGCGGACGAAGGCGCGGGCCTCGGCGAGATTCTCAGAGGCGGTGCGCTCGATGATGTCGATGTAGTCATCGGCAGCCTCGGGCTTGCCGCCGGCCTGCGCATCACGGGCGGCGCGGGAGACGAGCACGATGCTCGACAGGCCCTGGGCGAGGGTGTCGTGGATCTCCTGGGCGAGGCGTTCGCGTTCGGCCAGCTGCCCGGCCTCGTGCTGGGCGGCGGCGAGTTCGCTGCGAGTGCGGATGAGCTCTTCGACCGCGCGGCGCTGATGTTCGCTCTCGGTGTAGAGGGCCTGGTAGACCAGCGACATGATGATCGCCACCCCGGCGCCGAGCAGCGGGCCGACGATGAGCGCTGGCTGCAGCTGACCGGTGTGCGCCCACTGGATGGCACCGACCGAGCAGGCGAGTGCGAGCACGGCGAAGATCGCATGCCGGGTGCGCAGGATGTGCAGGTGCAGGAAGAACAGCGGGAAGGCCAGCCAGGTGAAGTGCTCGCTCAGCGAGACGAGGCACAGCCACTGCACGGTGACCGCGGCCAGCCACATCATCGCCATGCGCTGCGGCAGACCGGCGAGCCGGCCGTCGACGCCGACGTGCTCGCTGTGGTGCTTCTCGCGCACCGTGCCGTAGACGTAGGTCGCGGCCAGCAGGACCGAGAGCACCAGGATGATCCAGCCGATGCCGTGCAGCCCGATCTCGGTCAGCGCGCGGATGAGCCCGATGCCCATGAGGAGCGCGAACCCGACATGCAGGGTCACCCGCATGGCGCGCAGCACCAGCGGAACACGGCTGTCAGGCTCGGGCATAGTCCAACTCTAGCCGTGCCGCTGCGCTGTGAGAATCAATCGAATGGTTGAGGCGAAGTCCCACCGTTCTCCCGATGTGCGCACGCGCGGAAGGCGAGATCGTGGAGATATGTTCCTAGCATTTCGTGAGATCAAGTTCGCCAAGGGCCGCTTCGCCCTCATGGCCGCAGTCGTCGCGCTCATCAGCGTGCTGCTCATCATGCTCTCCGGGCTCACCGCCGGCCTGGCCCGCCAGTCCACCTCGGCGATCGCCGAGCTGCCGGCCTCGATGGTGGCCTTCGGCAGCGGCAGCGAGGATGAGGAGGTCGACGACCCGTCCTATACCCAGTCCCGCGTCACCACCGATCAGGTTGAGACCTGGCAGTCGACGGCTGGTGTCTCCGATGCCGAACCGCTGGGCATCGTGCAGTCCCGCCTCGAACTCGACACCTCCACCCAGGCTGCCGGCTTCGCCGCCGAACCCGGTTCGGGCATCGCCCCGGAAGCGCTGCGCGCTGAGACCATCGTGCTGAGCGAGGAGCTCGCGACCGAGCTGTCAGCCAAGACCGGTGACATCGTCACCTTCGGCGGCACCGAGCTCGAGGTCGCCGGCACGATCCCCGACCAGTGGTACTCCCACACCCCGGTCGCCTGGATCGACCTGGCGACGTGGAAGTCCATCACCCATATCTCCGACCCCGAGGTGGCAGGCACCGTCGTGCTCGCCAACGTCACCGACACCTCGGTCGCGGCAGCTGGCAGCCAAACCGCCGGCACCGACGTCGACGACGTCCGGGCTGAGGCCGACGACAGGGCCGGCACCGTGTCGATGACGCCGAAGGAGAGCTTCTCCGCGCTCGCCTCATACAGCTCGGAGAACGGCTCGCTGACCCTCATTCAGGCGTTCCTCTACGGCATCTCCGCCCTTGTCGTCGCTGCGTTCCTCAGCGTGTGGACGATCCAGCGGACTCGTGAGATCGCCGTGGTCAAGGCACTCGGCGGCTCCACCCGCTATGTGCTCGGCGACGCCCTCGGCCAGGCGCTCATCGTGCTCGGCATCGGCGTCATCGCCGGCGGCATCATCGGCATCGCAGCGGGTCTGGCTCTGTCCTCGGTCGCACCGTTCACCGTCAGCCCGGCGACCACGCTGCTGCCGATGGCAGGCGTGGTCGGCATCGGCCTCATCGCCGCCGCCTTCGCCGTCCGCCGTGTCACCCGCGTCGACCCGCTTCTCGCATTGGGAGGAAACTGATGACCACCATCCTGCAGACCACGAACACCCAGAGCACCGCCGCCGCCAGCGCTCCTGCGCTAGAGCTGGAGCGCATCACGCTGACCTACCCGGACGGCACCGGCACCGTCACCGCCCTCGATGACGTGAACCTGACCCTGACCCCGGGCACTGTCACCGCGATCGTCGGCCCGTCCGGCTCGGGCAAGTCCAGCCTGCTCGCGGTCGGCTCGACACTGGTGACCCCGACCTCCGGCGTGGTGCGCATCGACGGCACCGACGTCGGACGCCTCAAGGAGTCCGAGCGCAGCCGGCTGCGCCGCGAGAAGATCGGCATCGTCTTCCAGCAGCCGAACCTGCTGGAGTCGCTGACCGCCGTCGAGCAGCTCATCATCACCGACAAGCTGCGCGGCAAGGGCGGCGGGGATGACACCCGCAAGCGGGCTGAGGCACTGCTCGAACGCGTCGGCTTAGCCGATGCCGCCAGGCGCCGGCCCCACCAGCTCTCCGGTGGTCAGCGGCAGCGCGTCAACATCGCCCGCGCCCTCATGGGCGATCCGAACGTCCTGCTCGTCGATGAGCCGACCGCCGCTCTCGACCACGACCGCTCTGAGGCGATCATGGACCTGCTGTGCGAGGTGACGAAGGAGTTCAACGTCGCCACCGTCATCGTCACCCATGACACCGAGTTCCTGCCGAAGACCGATGCCGTTGCCACGATGCGCGACGGCCGGCTCTCCTACGCGGAGAACTCCGCCGCTGTGGCGAGCTGATCCTCCCAGCACAGCGAAGCGCCTCTGGTTCACACAGAACCAGAGGCGCTTTGCTCATCTACTACCGGTCAGGTCACCGGCGGCGTCGTGCGGCGATGACGACTGCCGCTCCGCCTCCTATCAGCAGGGCTGCGCCGAACAGCGCGCTGCCGACACCGGCACCAGTCCGCGGCAGGTAGCGTCCGTCACGATCGCGGTCACGACCGTTGTCGTCCCTGCCGTCGTCGTCGCGGCCGTTGTCGTCGCCGTTGTCATCACCTGGCGGCGTCGGTCGCGGCTCATCAGTCGGCTTGTCAGTCGCGGTGGGCTCATCGGTCGCGGTCGGATCGTCCGTTGCGGTGGGCTCATCGGTCGGGGTGGGCTCAAGGCAGCCGCGGCGTTCGAGGACCTCTTCGGGGTACTCGCCGGTGAACTTGCCGTCGATGGCGAATCCCGTGGTGTTGATGTCGGTGCCCTCGTTCGGAGTGGCTGTGGCCGTGAACATGATGTGGCTGTCAGCCGGCATCTCCGGCAGTGTCACTACCAGCTTGCCGTCAACGAGTTCGTAGGTCGGCATCTCGGTCGGCACATTGTTGAAGCGCGGGTTCTCGTTGGTGCCGGGGTCGTGGAAGAGGAAGTCGGACCCGGTTCCTCCGTAGAAGCGGTGGAACAGGTACATCTGCGGTGAGCTGCCGGCCCATTCGACACCGGTCTGCTCTTCGACGGTGGAAGGATCGTTGAAGGTCCAGTTGTCACCGGGTTCGAGGACGAGCTTCGCTCCTGCCTTGATCGGCTCAGTCGTGCCGATCGGAATGCGCCAGCGCAGGGTCTCACCGATGAAGAAGTGCTGGATTTCCGACAGGCCACGACCTCGATCCCATCGCGCCAAGCCTGATCCCGCTCGGCCAGCCAGTCCTTGAACGCCTTCTTCGACCGACCTTCGACCACGTCCAGCAGGCGTGAGGGCCCGGTGCCGTCCCGGACCGGGGTGAGGTCGATGATCACGGTGACGTACTTGTCACCGCGCCGGGTGTGCCGCCACACGTGCTCATCGACCCCGACGACCTTGACACCGTCCAGGCGGGTTGGGTCCTCGATGAGCAGACGCCGGCCCTCAGCCAGGACCGCGTCGTTGGCGGTGTTCCACGCCACGCCCAGTCCTTCGGCAACTCGGGCCATCGACAGGTGGCCGACGACGATCCCGACCAGACCCCACCGCAGGCCGGCGCGGGAGATCTTGGCCCGCGGCGGCGCCGCAGCGGTGGTGTCCTGACGCCACACGTGCGAGCACTCCTTGCAGCGGTAGCGGCGCACGGTGAGCGCCAGCGTGGTAGGGCGCCACCCGAACGGCTCGTGCGCCAACTCCCTGCTCACCGTGTCACGGGGCACGCCCTGGCAGCCGCACCGCCTGCACCAGTCGTCCGGCTCCACGACCCGGCACGCCAGCACGGACCGGTCAGGCTCGAGCAGCTGGCCGGTGACCTCCAGACCGAGGCCGTCGAGGCGGGTGAAGGTAGTCAGGTCAGGGCGCGTGAAGGTAGCGTCAGGCACGTCGAGGTCTTCCGGACGGGTTGTGTGAGAACTCCCATCATCGGAAGACCTCGACCCTCACCCCGACACCGACGCGCCGCCCCAGGTCGCACCACAGCTACACCCTCATCTGTGAAGAGCCGGTAGTAGTTGCACCCACGGAGTGACCGCACTAACATGGACATAGTCTGATACGTCCGACGCCACCATATCGGGAAGGAATCGAGACATCGACGTCGACGGTCAGCTGCTGACCATCCGCGCCCAGCGCACTGCACCCCGCACCGAGGGAGCCAAGTGGCTCGTTCAGGAGCGACCCGCGGGCACCTACCTCCGCCAGTTCAGCATCGGCGAGGGTGTCGACTCAGCCAACGTCTCCGCCTCCTACGACGACGGCGTGCTCAGCCTGGTCATCCCAGTAAGCGAAAAGGCAAAACCCCGCAAGATTCATGTCCTGAGTCAGCACTCGACTCAGGAGTAACGCCCGGCCGGAGACCCATCGACGAGCCAAAGTTAGCAAGACGACAAGCCCCACACCGACATAGAACATGCCGCGGATGAAGGACACGGAACAACCCAACTCCATGCTTCTCGTTCGCGGCACGCGCCGAAAGCAAACAAGGGCGACCTTTCCCTGATGCCGAACGGCGCAACACCCGTCCTTGCAAGACCGGAAGACGGGCATGCACCCAGCCTTCTGGTCTTAGCACGGTGGTTCATCCAGTTTTCACTGAAGGAGTACGCCCATGACCAGCCCCGAGACCCCTCGCAACAACCCTCCGGAGCAGGAGGCTAATGAGTTCTCGTTCACCAATGACCCCCGCTGGAAGCAAACGATCGCGCAGTTCTCTGACTACGCCAGTGCGCAGGCAGCGGTTGACCGTCTTTCCGACGCCGGCTTCGCTGTGGAACGAGTGACGATCGTGGGGCTCGACATTCGTGTTGTCGAGCAGGTACTCGGTCGCTTGACAGGAGGAAAGGCTGCGCTACGGGGCGCAGCCGTTGGAGCATGGTTCGGTGTTCTGCTAGGTCTGCTGTTCGGGCTGTTCGCCCCCGGATTCGGTTGGCTGGCCATCGTGATCATCTCGGTCGCCTCTGGCGCAGTTTGGGGCGCTTTGCTTTACTTCCTTGGACACCTGGCTACGGGCGGCCGACGGGACTTCGACTCACTGAAGACCCTTGAGGCCGGCCACTACGAGGTCCAAGTGGAAGCACCATACGCTGCGGAGGCCGCTCGTCTCCTCGCGGACCAGACCGCCCACCCCGGAGACTGAAAAGGCGTGAAGTGAAGCGCCCTGAGTCTGGGGTAGCCGTGTAGGCGCTGGGTGTCGTGCCAGTGCACCCATCCGAGGGTCGCGAGCCCGAGGTCCTCGACCGTCCGCCACGGTCCGGGACGGGCGGGGCCGCGGACGAGTTCGGTCTTGTAGTAGCCGTTCACGGTCTCAGCGAGGGCGTTGTCATAACTGTCGCCGACGGTCCCAATAGATGGCGTCGCGCCTATCTCGGCGAGACGTTCGCCGTAGCGAATGGACGTGAACTGGGACCCTGCGTCGCTGTGGCAGCGGAGATCGTCGTGGTGAGCGCTGCGGGACCAGCACCCCATCTCGATCGCGTCGAGGATCATCTCGGTGCGCATGTGTGACGCGCACCGCCACCCGACGATCATCCGGGAGAACGCGTCGACGACGAAGCAGACGTAAGCGACGCCCGCCCAGGCCGGGACGAACGTCAGATCTGTGACCCGGAGCCGATTCGGCGCGGTCGCAGTGAACTCCCGCTTCACCAGGTCCGGGTGCCGTGCCGCGGTCGGATCTGGCCGGGTCGTCTTCACCCGCTTCGACCTGGTCGCGCCCTCAATCCCTGCGGCGCGCATGAGCCGGCCCGTCTGATCTCGGCCGATGCCGATCCCGGCGCGACGCGCGGTCTTCCAGAGCTTTCGGACCCCGTAGACGCAGTAGTTGTCCTGCCAGAGCGGCACCAGCTCCGGGGTCAACGCAGCGTCGCTCACCGCACGAGCGGACGGGGCACGGTCGGGACTGCCGCACCGTTAGGTGACAGTTGGGGTGTTAGGCCGCGAGGCTCACGGCCGGGTCCATGATGGTCTCGTATTCGATGGGGGTCAATCGACCCAGGCGTGCCTGTCGACGGCGGCGGTGATACTTGCGTTCGATCCAGGTGACGATCGCGATCCGGAGCTCGTCGCGGGTCCGCCACCGCTTCCGGTCCAGGACGTTCTTCTGGAGCAGTGCGAAGAAGGACTCCATCGCCGCATTGTCGCCGGCGGCGCCGACCTTTCCCATTGAGCCGATGAGGTGGTGACGGTTCAGCGCGTGCACGAACTTCCGCGACCGGAACTGCGATCCTCGGTCCGAATGCACGATGCAGCCAGCGACGTCACCGCGGCGGGAAGTGGCGTTGTCCAGGGCGTTCACCGCCAGTCGCGCTTTCATTCGGTCGCTGATCGAGTAGCCGACGATCCGGCCGGAGAACACGTCCTTGATGGCGCAGAGGTAGAGCTTGCCCTCGCTGGTCCAGTGCTCGGTGTAGGGTCGGCCAGCAGCGCCCTGCCAGTCTTTGAACTGATGGGTTTCTGCTGGCCGCCCTCCGAACCGGACGTGCCCATTCCTGAGCATCCGGCTCTCCATGTGATCATGCCAAGGCGTTCGTCCATGGTGTGGGAATGCGGGTTCCTCGATACCGGTAGCGGGCCACGGTGACCTGCTGGCATCGGAAGAACTCGATTCCTTGGTCGCGGATCTGCCAGCCGGGCAGATGCCGACGTACCAGGGTGCGCATGTTCAGTTTCGGGTGTCGTTTCTTCAACCAGCCGACGATCCGCCAGAAGGCGAAGTGGTCGATGTAGCTGAAGAGGTGTTTCACGACGCCGTGTTGAAAGTATGTGCACCAACCCCGCAATGCCGGGTTTAACCGGCGTAGCAGGTCGGCGAGTGTTCGATGAGATGCCCGGCGGGTCAGCGTCCGCACCTTGTCCTTGATGGAAGCCAGGGACTTCCGTGACGGGTAGGTGTAGATCGCGGTTTTCCCGCCATGACCTCTGATTCGGCGGCGCTGGATGTGCCACCCGAGGAAGTCGAACCCGGCGTCTATGTGCGTGGCCATCGTCTTCTCGACCGACAGGCGTAAACCCATCGGCGCGAGCACTGCAGCGACTTCGTCCCAGAGCGCTTCGGCATCAGCGTGGGTGCCACGGACGAGGACAACGAAGTCGTCCGCGTAGCGGACCATCTTCATCGTCGCGCCCCCAGCGCGTTGATACTTCGTGCGCGACCATTGCGGTCCGAGCGCATCCCACTTGCGTTGGAAATGCTCGTCCACCACGGACAGGGCGATATTTGCCAGCAACGGCGACAGAATCCCGCCTTGCGGGGTACCGGTGAACGTGTTCCTGTTCACACCGTCCTCTCTGAGGACTCCCGCTTTCAGGAAACCGCGGGTCAGACGCAATACGCGTTTGTCGGTGATGCGACCGTGGACACGCTGCATGAGCGCGTCGTGGTCGATCTCGTCGAAACACGCGGTGATGTCCGCTTCAAATACCTCCACGTAGCCACGTGAGGCGTAGTAGTGGATCTCCGCGATCGCGTCCTGCGCCCGACGGTGCGGCCGAAACCCATACGAGGACGGCACAAAGTCCGCCTCGAAAATCGGTTCCAGCACCAGTTTCAGGGAGGCCTGAACGATCCGGTCCGTCATCGTCGGAATCCCCAAGCTACGGACCTTGCCGTTGCCCTTCGGGATCGACTTCTGACGCACCCGTTCCGGGACGAACTCGCCGTTCTTGACGCTCTCGCGCAGATCGGCGAGCATCCCCGACACTCGGTCCGGGGTGACGGATCGCGGCGCGATCCCATCGACTCCAGCAGTGCGGCCTCCCTTGTTTCCCGCCACCCGATTCCACGCCGCGGCGAGGAACGCGGGGTCATAGACCAGATTGAACACATCATCGAAACGACGAGCAGGATCGCCCGTCGCCCATCGGTGCAGTTTCGTCTGCATAGTCAGTACCCGCGCCCACGCCTCCGATGTGTCGGCAGGCCACGGAACATCCGCATTCACGGCTGTGCCTCCTTTTCTGCTTCTGTCACTGCGATCACACTGGACCCCTTCGCCATGTGACCGGCTTTCCCGGCCTCGGACTACTACAGGCCCTCCGCCCCACCCCGGCCCGATCAGCAGACCGTGCACTCAGCCGAGGAAATCGTCGCTGGCTGCGACGGTGCCCCGGCGGAACCGGGATGGTTCCCACGTTCACTTCCGAACCTTTCGACGGGATCGGCACCCAGTTATGCCCCAGCATCCTCGCCACGACTACGCCGCAGTCATTCACCGTGGCCTCCCGACCGGCGACATCACCCAGCCCAGGAGTTCTCCCCACCACCGAAGCGGCGAGGGTGCGCGATGCAACCCGACCCACATCCACCAGGTTGGAGTCGGTGGTCTTCAATTGAGGGGCTTTCAGCCACTGGTTCCTATCCGTATGCCTCTCCGTCTCGCTAGCCGAGCCCGCACCATCTGGCAGTACTGATACGACTCGTCGTTGTCGAGGACTGCTCCACCCGCCGCATTCACGCCAACACGGCAGATCGTCCTCCAGCTATCACACGCCTGCTGCGACAGACGCGAAGCGGTGTCCTTTCACCACCGCAAGGTCCAGAAGCGCCTCGTGGCGCTCGATGTCGGTCAGCCACAGTTCGTTGACGTCATCGGCGGAGAAGTCCCGCTTCACGAGATCATCATGGACTGGTGGCCCGGGACGCTTCCCGTTCTTGCCGCGCTTCTTCCCGAACACGGACCACCACTGGTTGTCCCGGCAGATCCTCCATGCCGTGCGCTCACACATCACCTCGCCGGCCTCTGCGGCTTCGCCGACCAGGAACCGGTACCCGTACTCGGGGTCGTCGACGTGGGCGTCCAGCAGCGCGTTGGCGCGGTATGCCTCGATCAGCTCGGCCTGGGTGACCTGCTGTTTCCGCCAGCGGTAGTAGGGCTGACGGGAGAGCTTGAGGACCCGCAGGGACACCGCGACGGGGATGCCGTCGGCGGCGATCTCGCTCACGAGCGGGTAGGACCTTTTCCCGGCAGGTTCGCCTGGCAGAGGTAGGCAGCGGCGCGGCGGAGGACCTCGTTCTCCTGCTGAAGCAGTCGGATCTGTTTGCGCGCCTCACGCAGCTCGGCCGATTCCTCCCGGCTCTTGCCGGGGCGGTTGCCGTCGTCGATGTCGGCTTGGCGAATCTACGTATGGAGCGTCATTTCGTGGACGCCGAAGTCCTTCGCGATCTGCGCGATGGTGATGCCGTCCTCGCGGGACCGGGCCACTCGCACGACGTCTTCGCGGAACTCCTGGGGGTAGGGAGCGGGCATGGTGCACATCCTTCCAGGCCGCCCTGCGGGCAAGCCCAGTGAGGTTACCCTCGATTAGTGGTGAGGTTACCCTCGATTAGTGGACACCCGAGTTAGCGGGATTTGCTGTCCTGCTGGAAGGATGTTCAGTATGTCAGATCAGAAGCGCCAGCGGCGTTCTTATACTCAGGAGTATCGGGTCGAGGTTGCGGGTCTTGTCATTGACACTGGCAGGTCTATTGCTGCGGTGGCCAGGGAAATCGGAGTCGGTGAGCAGACCCTGGGCACCTGGGTGAAAGCAGAGAAGGGCCGGCGTCGCGTCGATGGGGAGTCCACGGGCGCGTTGAACGAGGATGAGCGGGCTGAATTGGCACGGTTGAGGCGGGAGAATTTCGATCTGAAACAGGACAATGAGTTCCTGGGAAAAGCAGCCGCCTTCTTCGCGTCGAAGCCTCGAAACAAGAGAGATTCGAACTGATGGATTCGGAGAAGGCACGTTACGCGATCTGCCGGATGGCCAGACTCCTTGATGTGACGAGATCCGGGTACTACGCATGGAAGAAGCGCCGGCAGGCCGGAGCTTCGAAGCGCAGCAGAGCGCAACGTAATCTTGACGGGCAGGTCGCAGCGGTCCATGCGGAGTCTGATGGTGTCTACGGGGCACCGCGGGTGGCAGCGCAATTGGCTCGACAAGGCGTGTGCGTGGATGAGAAGACAGTCGCGGCATCGCTGCGCAGGCAGGGCCTTGAAGGGATCAGCCCGCGCAGGTTCAAGCCGGTGACGACTCTGCCGGGTGTGGCGACTCATCACATTCCGGACCTCGTGAAACGGGTCTGGGACCGAGGTGAGTTGGATGCTGTGTGGATCAGTGATATTACGTATCTTCGCACGTGGGAAGGGTTCGTGTATTTGTGTGTGATCCGCGATGGATGCTCACGCCGAGTGATCGGTTGGGCAATGGCCGATCGGCAGAATTCTGACCTCGTGGAACGGGCGTTGAGGATGGCTCATACATTAAGAGAAATGGTTCCAGATGACGTCATATTTCATGCGGACAAAGGCGCGCAGTACACGTCGGCTCAGTTGCATCAGGCATCTGTCGAACTGGGGCTTAAACAATCGGTGGGCCGGACTGGGGTGTGTTGGGATAACGCGATGTCGGAATCATTCTGGTCGTCGTTGAAAACGGAGTTCTTCGAGCGGCGAGTGTGGCCGACCCGGGCTGAAGCAATGCGGGCAGTCGCTGGCTGGATCGAAGTGGCCTAATAACCGACGGCGGTTGCACTCGGCGTTGGGAATGGTCCCGCCGGTGGAGTTCGAAAAGAAGTTCTTGGCCGAGCAGAGTGCCGGCCAGGTCGATCCTGGCGTTGGAAGAAAGCCGCGAAAGCAACAGCATTTGGGGCAGCGAGCGGAATCGGTTGGGGTGGCGGTGCAAGGGCTGTGGGAATGCGCTTTCGCTCAAAGAGTGGATTGAGTGTCCAGTTTACAAAGAATAGGGGTGCGCGCGGTACAACATTCCGATGGAAAATCAAGCGAGTGCTTGGAATTCACAGTCATCGTTTCAGGCACAAGAATGGGAAGATGTCAAAAATACCATTTCATCTACACTACCGAACTAAGCGCGCCGGTTACAAACGGCATAGGCCGTGGCAAGGGGGGTTTAGATGATCGAGGCCGGATACTTAATTCCTCCAGATGATTCAGTCAGAGGGATTGTCGTCTATGATTCTGGGTTGTGTGACGGCGTGTGCTTCTGTGACATGTTCTCGGACTGGGAAGTTGAGCTAACCAGGCGTTTTCCCAAAGTATATGTCGTTACAGAGAATGAAGGCCTGTTCTGCCTGGTTTATAATGGCAGTCGTTCTGAACCGAAGTGTGAGGCCATTTTCGATGAAGCGCTAACGGCAATTGATATATTGCGTGCGCTCAAAGTTGATCGGTCTCGGATTCTATCTCTAGGAAGAATTTTCGCCATGTCGTACAAGATGCTGTTTGATGAGCTCTACGACTAGAAGCTTAATGGGCTCTTCACAATCGAGGGTGTAGTAGGGGTTTGAATCCGCCGGCCTCGAGGAGGCTGCGGGCGATGTAGTGGGTCAGGTTCCGGAAGCCGAGGGCGATACCGCGGAGGTGTTCGAGTCGGTCGTGGGACTGCTGAAGGTTTGGTTGACTTCACGACTGGATAGATTCCAGGAGGGATAGAAGTCATGCCTAAGACCTATACCGATGAGTTCAAGCAATCAGCGCCCGGCGCCCATCACCCGCCGAGCTCGGCGCCGCTGTTGGGTTCGACGCGCACCTCATCGCCGGTGACGATCACCTCGGCACCGAGGGTGAACGGCACCTCCTCACGGAAGTCGAACTCGAACCCGGTGACGCTGTCGCGGTAGGTGCCCGACACCTCGGCGACGGCGGGACTGCGCACCAGCGAGAGCTGTGAGCCGGCGCTTTTCAGGCTCACCTGCGGATCCTCAAGCATCCGCCAGGACACGTCGCCGAGGATCTCGTTCTCCGTCTCATAGCCGAACGTGCAGCCGGTCGGCATGAGCGTGGTCGCCTTGACGCAGCCAGCCAGGTGCTTCTCGATCTGGCGCTCGACCTCGGCGCTCAGCGCCGGGGTGGGGGTCGGCTGCAGGGCCACCCCCATGTCGTCGGAGCTGCTGGTGACCACCACCTGCTTGACCTCGGAGGTGAGGTACTCGGCATTGAAGCCGATGTTGTAGCTCATGGGGAACAGCACCGGCACCGGCCCATCACCGGCCGGCACCTCGACCCCGTTGACATCGGCGGTACCGGAGCCGCTGATCTGCAGCGACAGCTGCGGCCAGGAGTCGACGGCGATCGCCCAGCGCTCGAACAGCCCCCACGTGGCAGGCCCCTGCTGGAGAGTCAGATCGGTGGTGCGGGTGGCCGAGCCGAGGTTGTAGCGCACGCGCACGCGGGCGGTGTCGCCGTCGCGTTCGCTGGCGGTGATCCGCACGTGCTCGGGAACGGCCGGGGCACCGGCGAGCACCGCATCGGTCAGCGCGTTCTGCGGGGTGCGCTCGCTGTGCGATGGGGCTGCGAGCATCCCGAGCGCGGCGGCGGCATCCCCGTCGGCCAGGGCGGCGAAATAGGCGTCGACGGCCCGGGCGGGGGAGTAGACGGTGAGGTTGAGCAGCGGCACGGCGCCTGCGGTGAGCGCGATGATGAGCAGGCCGGCGATGAGCAGCGCGCGGGCGCGCCCGACCATTCGCCTCATCGCCTGTTCCCTCCGCTCTGCGCCGCCGGCCCGGTGGCCTGGGTGCGGCTAGTCCACGTCAACAGGATAGGCGTGCATGCGGGAGGTATCGACCTCGATGTGCACCCGCGCGCCGACCCGCACGTTCGACAGCGTCTCGGCGACGGTGGCACCGAGCCCGGGGTGCAGGACACCCCACTGCGGTGACCCCTCCGTGCCCGAGGCGGTGGGCGCCTCGACATCGGAATCCGGGCTGGGCGCAGGCTGAGCGGGATCAGCCGGGGGCGTGCGGAAATCGAGCACATCGGCTGTCATCGCCAGGCCCACCTCGGTGTCAGAGGGGGAGACGACGATCTGCAGGCGAGAACCGCGATCGCGGATGCCGACGATGAGGGCTTCGAAGACGGTCTCGGCGGTGAAGACGGGATCGAACTCGTCGAAGGACATCGTCGTCGCATCGGTGGGGATGGTGACGAAGACCTTGCCGTCGAGCTCGGTGCGGGCACGCACCTGGGAGTGCCCGATGGAGAGCCAGCCGCGGCGGGCCAGCCCGGAGAAGACGTTGACCCCGGCGAACGATGCCGCCAGGTTGCTGCGCGGGCTGCGCAGCATGGAAGCCAGCTCACCTGAATCGGCGACCTGGCCCTTCTCGACGACGACCGTCGTTCCCCCGGTGGTCGCGGCGTCGAGGAGGTCATTGCTGGCCAGGATGAGCCCGAGCCCGAACTCTTCGCACACTCCGAGCAGTCTTCCTCGCACACCTGCTCGAAGGTCACCGGGCAGGCCGGCGAAGGGGTTGTCCAGGATGGGCCATTGTGCGCCGCTGACGAGCGCTGCCGCCATGTGCAGGCGCACGCGCGTGTCGGGGCCGAGATCACCCAGGCGGGTGCGGCGCAGCCGGTCATAGGAGAGCCCGAAGGCGTCCAGGGCATGATCCGGATCGACCGGTTCGGGTTCACCCTGCTGGGGTGTTCCCGAACCGGCGATCCGGCGGAGGTAGGCGGTCACGCTGAGCCTGCGTGCCCCGTCAGGCGCCGGCACCACAGCGGTGCGGGGCAGCGCAGCCACCCTCTCAAGCACATGGGAGACATCGTCCCGGTCGCCCATGACGACCAGGCGGTCCCCGCGGTCAAGCGGAGCGGAGACGAGCGGTCGCCCGGACACCTCGACTGTGTGGACAGCGAGGTGCCCGGGGTCGCGCATCGTCACAGCAGCCTGCCTTCTGAACTCTCAGCTCAGATGTCGGCAGGTCCGTTGCCGCCGGCGGTGCGGCGGCGGGTGATGACGACAGCGGCTGCGCCGATGACGAGCAGGCCTGCGCCCATCGCCAGTCCGGTCAGCTCAGCACCGGTGCGCGGCAGATCCGTGCCACCGGAGGTGTCCTTCTTCGTGTCACCGGTCGTCTCATCGCCGACCGACGAGCCGTTGGTGATGACCGTGAAGCTGCCGTGCAGCGCCTGGTCACCGTCGGCTGCGGCGTCGGACGGGTGGACGGTGACGTTGTACTGGCCGAGCACCGGGGTGGTCACCGCACGCACACGGAAGGCAGCCACACCGTTGTCATCGGCGGTGACCTCCGTGGTGTACTGCTTGACCTTGCCCTGGGCGTGGTTGACGACCATAGTGATCTTCTGGCCCGGCTCGAAGTTCTCACCGATGATCTTGACGCCGTCCTTGCCGAAATCGGCAGAGGCGATCTCCAGCGGATCGATCGTCAGCTTCGGTGCGGCCTTCTGCTCATCTGAGTCCGTCGGCTGGCCGGTGGGCACCGGCGACTTGCTCGGCGTCGTCGTCTCAGATGGGGTCTCAGAAGGCGTGGCGCTCGGGGTGTCGCTCGGGGTTGCCGACTCCGAGGGATCGCTGGTGGCAGACGGGCTGTCCGACGGGCTCGGGGTGCCTGTCGGGCTCGGCTCCTCGGTCGCGGCAGCGGTGACATCGAAGGTGGTCGTTGCGGCCTTCTCTGCACCCTCGGCCCTCACCTCGACGGTGTAGGTGCCGGGCTTGACGGCGATCTCGAGCGGAGAATCGCTGTCGCCGCTGGCCGGTGTGGCCAGGGCGTCGGCGGTGCGCGCGCCCTTGACGGTGAAGGCGAGCTTGCCGTCCTTGTCGGTGGTGACGTTCGCGTTGACCGTCTGGGGCTCTTCGCCCTGCTTGGCCGGGGCCGTGACGGTGACATTCGTCTTCAGCTCGGGCGAGAAGCCCTCGCCGGAGAATGCGACTCCGTCGGAGGCGAACTCCTTCTCGTTGACGTCGGCAGCGCCGGCCTTGAGCTCACCGATCTTGACCTCAGGTGCCGTCGGAGTATCCGACGGGGTCTGGGTTGGCGTTTCGGTGGCGGTGGGCGTCGGCGTCGGAGCCGGCGCGTCGGAATCGGAGACGACCTTGAAGGACACCTCGGTCGACTCGACCTTCGAGTCGTTGCCGACGAGCTTGAGCTTGTACTCACCGAGCGGCACCTTGGCGTCGCCAGTGGTGGTGAAGAAGTACGAGCCGTTGACTTCACCCTTGTCGTTGACGGTCAGCTTCTTCTCGGCCTTGTACTCGGTTCCGTCGGTTCCGGTGACGGTGACGCTCGCGGTCTTGTCACCGCTGAACCCGCTTCCGGAGAACTTGATGCCCTTGTCCTCGTCGGTGATGTCGGACTGCGTGACAGTCTCGGATTCGACAGTGGCTTCGGGCTTCTTCGTGTCGCCCTGCGCGGGCGGACTATCGGGCGCAGTGCTGGCGGACGCGACGGCTGGTACGGCAAACATGCCGGAAACCGCTACGGCGACTGCGGGGGCAAGAACAAGACTCTTGGAAGTCTTCACAGTTCGGCCTTTCGGTTGTGGAGGCTACGTCCACGCAGAAGGCGACGAAGTGCGTCCAGGGATGACCCTGGCATTCCCGGCTTCCTTTGGTCACAAAGGGGGAAGGCACCATCGGCGCGGGCGTAATGTCACAACCCACTGTAGAGCATCTGTCCAGCTCTCGGTGAGTTTTCTGTGAACCAGCCCGCTGGAAAGTGACGAAATCGTTGCCAAATCGCGATAGATTGGCAGGGTGACTCTGCTATCTGATCGTGACATCCGCGCCGAGATCGACGCCGGGAACGTGCGTCTGGACCCCTACGACCCGGAGATGATCCAGCCGGCGAGCATCGACGTGTGCCTCGACCGCTACTTCCGGCTCTTCGACAACCACAAGTACTCCGTCATCGATCCCTCCCAGGAGCAGCCGGAGCTCACCCGCTTCGTCGAAGTCGACCCCGAAGGCCCCTTCGTCCTGCATCCCGGGGAGTTCGTCCTCGCCTCGACGCTCGAGCTCATCTCGCTGCCGGACAATATCGCCGCCCGGCTCGAAGGCAAGTCCTCCCTCGGCCGCCTCGGCCTGCTGACCCACTCGACTGCTGGATTCATCGACCCCGGCTTCTCCGGTCACGTCACTTTGGAGCTGTCGAACGTCGCGACCCTGCCGATCACTCTGTGGCCGGGCATGAAGATCGGCCAGATGTGCTTCTTCGCCCTGTCCTCCCCAGCCGAGCACCCCTACGGCTCGGATGCCGCCCGCAAGAACCGCTACCAGGGTCAGCGCGGGCCCACCGCCTCGCGCGCGTTCATGAACTTCCATCGCGCGCCCATGACCGGCAACGGCCCAGACGACTGACACCACCGCCATGAGCGCACCAGCCACTCCCGACCCGCGCACCCCCGAAGTCCTCGCCGGTGAGCACCTGCTCATCGTCGATGCCGGGCTGGAGGCCAGCGACGTCATCGCGCTGCTGTCGAACCTCTACCCGCGGCTGCCCGAACCCGAGGCGGTGGCACCGGCGATCAGCACCGCACCTGAGGTGCTGCGCTGGCGGATGACCCGCCACTCGGCCCTCAAAGGCCCGATCTACCTGCCGGCCGAGGCCCGCACGCGGCTCGGGCTGCCCGACTGGGCCGATGTCGTCTTCGCCCTGTCCTGCCCCCGCGACCGCGAAGACGCCCCGCCTCCGGAGTGGTACTCCGATGCCGACGGCCTCGAACGCCACTTCCCCGACGGCCTGCCCGAACGCGAAGAGGGCCGGTCCCTGGCCGCGCTCATCGCACTCGCCCGCCGCCTCCACGTCGCCGTCCGGCTCGCCGACGAGAACGGGCGCACCAACCGGATCATCACCCCGGACCCCGAATCCCACATCGACATCTTCGTCTACTCGCCCTACTGGCTCGCCCCAGACGTGCTGCTGGCCCGGCTGCGCGAACTCGAACCGAGCGCCGACCTGCCTGGCCCGCTGCCCCCGGAGCAGGAGGCCCGCATCAATGAGCTCATCGACTCCGGCATCGTCGACCCCGACGAACCCGTCGTCCTCGACGGCTACGAGATCACCGTCGGCCTCGACGAGCTGGGACCGGCCGCCGGCAGCATCGCGGTGCGCGTCAGCGTCGAGACCGCTCTGCCGCGCATCGTCACCGAACACCTCGGCGAGACCGCCGTGTGCTACCACCTGACCTGGATCGACACCGATGACCGCCGCTATGACCGGCACCCAGGTGCGCGGCTGTCGAACCTGCGTCGCACCGCCGCCGTGAGGCTCGAGGAGATGGCCGCCTCCGTCATCTCCGGGACTGCCGGCATCGCAGTGGACGAAAGCGGTTTCCTCGTCACGGAGAACCAGCTGCGCGGCTGACAGGAGGATCTGACGTCGATGCTGACCAGCATCGATCCCCTCGCCGCTTTTCACCGGCACCGGCGGATATGCCAGAATAAGAGGCGTGGACCGCTGGGGGTGAGGTGACAGCATGGCAGTGATGACAGGAGCATTCTTCCTGGCTGCCGTCATCGCCCCGCTGTTCATCCGGTTCCTCGGCCGCACCGGCTTCGCCGCGCTCGCACTCGTCCCCGCCGCTGGTCTCGCCCTGTCGCTGTCGCTCGCCCCGCTCATGCTCACCGGCGCCGAGGTGTGGGTTGAGTCCTATCGCTGGATTCCGGCGCTCGACATGTCGCTGGTGTTCCGGATGGACATGCTCTCGTGGATCTTCTCCCTGCTCGTCACCGGTGTCGGGGCGCTTGTCTTCCTCTACTGCGCGCGCTACTTCGATGCCGATGAGCTCAGACTCGGCCGCTTCGCCGGGATCCTCATGGCGTTCGCCGGGATGATGTACGGGCTCATCGTCGCCGATGAGATGCTGCTGCTCTTCATCTTCTGGGAGGGCACGACGATCTTCAGCTACCTGCTCATCGGCCAGTACCACTCCCGGCAGCAGACGAGGCGTGCGGCGCTGCAGGCCCTCATCGTCACCACCGCCGGCGGGCTGTCGATGCTCATCGGGGTCATCCTCCTCGGCAACATCTTCGGCAGCGGCAAGCTCTCCTCGGCCGTCCAGCGCGGCTTCGAGGCCGGCTACCACGACGGTCTCGTCATCGCCGCGATCGTCCTCATCCTCGTCGGCGCGGTCTCGAAGTCCGCGCTTGTGCCCTTCCACTTCTGGCTGCCCGGCGCCATGGCCGCCCCCACCCCCGTCAGCGCTTACCTGCACGCCGCTGCGATGGTCAAGGCCGGCATCTACCTCGTCATGCGCTTGGCGCCGGGCTTCAGCACGATGCCCGGCTGGCATCTCATGCTGCTGAGCCTCGGCATCGCCACGATGTTCATCGGCGCCTGGCAGGCCCTCAAGCAGTACGACCTCAAGCTGCTGCTGGCCTACGGCACCGTCTCGCAGCTGGGCTTCCTCACCATCGTCTCGGCCTTCGGCAGTCGCGACCTCACCACCGCAGCGCTTGCCCTGCTGCTGGCCCACAGCCTGTTCAAGGCGGCGCTGTTCCTCATCGTCGGCATCATCGACCACCGTGCCGGCACTCGCGACCTGCGCAAGCTCTCCGGCTATGCGCGCTGCTCACCGCTGCTGTTAGCCCTCACCCTCATCTCGGCTGCCTCGATGGCCGGGCTGCCGCCGACGCTCGGCTTCGCTGCCAAGGAAGCCGTCTTCTCCACGCTGCTGGCCGACGGCTCCAAGGAAGGCGTCATCGCACTCATCGGCGTGACCGTTGGCTCGATCCTCACGGTCGCCTACTCCGCCCGCTTCGTCTGGGGTGCCTTCTCCGTCAAGCCCGGCGTAGAACCGGTCGACTCCGGATCCGACAGCCCGCTGCTCATCAGCTCCCCGGTGCTGCTGACCGCATTGACCCTGATCGGCGGCTTTGCCGCCTCGTCCGTTGACCGGCTCATCAGCCCCTGGGCCAGCCAGCTGCCGGTGACCGGCAGCGGACAGCCCTACCATCTGGCGCTGTGGCACGGGCTGGAGCCGGCACTGCTGTTCAGCCTTCTCATCATCGGCCTGGGTCTTGTGCTGTTCGCCTTCCGCACCCGGGTCAGGTCCTTCCAGGCGGCGATGCCCGATGGACTCGACTTCCACCGCGGCTACCGCTGGACCGTCAGCTGGCTTGAGTCCTTCGCTGCCGGCGTCACCGCCCGCACTCAGCGCGGTTCGATGCCGTTCTACCAGGGCGTGATCTACCTGTTCGCGATCGTCACGATCGTCATCGCCCTCATCCTCAACGACACCTGGCCCGCCGAGGTCAGCTTCACCGACTCCTGGCTCCAGCTGCTCATCGCCAGCGCCCTGATCATCGGCGCGATCGCCGCAGCGACTGCGGACAAGCGCTTCGCCGCCGTCGTCGTCGTCGGCGTCACCGGCTATGGCATGACCGTGTTCTTCGCCCACCAGGGCGCACCCGACCTGGCACTGACCCAGGCGCTCGTCGAGACCATCACGATCGTCGTCTTCGTCCTCGTGCTGCGCCGCCTGCCGGCCCGCATCGGCCGCTCAGCCGGTCGCCTCTCACCCTCACTGCGGGCGCTCATCGGCGCCGGCTTCGGCATCACCATGATGGTGGTGGCCTTCGTTGCGTTCAGCGCCCGGGCCGACGCCTCGATCGGTGACATGTTCCCGCGCCTGGCCTACGAGATCGGCCACGGAACCAACGTCGTCAACGTCACCCTCGTCGACATCCGCGCCTGGGACACCCTCGGCGAACTCTCCGTCGTCGTCGCCGCGGCCACCGGCGTCGCAAGCTTCATCTTCGTCCGCAGCCGTGAAGGCACCCTGCAGCGCATCGACGCAAACCGGCCCAGCGTCTTCTCTCGCCTCTACCGTCCCGTCGAGGACGATCTCGCTCCGGCGTGGGCGCTGGCGGATGAGAAGGAGAGCTCCGAAGAGCGCCGCAGCGCCTGGCTGCTGGCTGGACGGACCCTGTCGCCGGCCAACCGATCGATCATGCTCGAAGTCATCGTCCGGCTCATCTTCCACGCTGTTGTCGTGTTCTCCGTCTATCTGCTCTTCGCCGGACACAATCTGCCCGGCGGCGGCTTCGCCGCAGGCCTCGTCGCCGGTCTGGCGCTGGCGCTGCGCTATCTGGCCGGTGGCCGCTACGAACTGGCAGAGGCCGCTCCGGTCGACGCCGGCAAGCTGCTGGGCCTCGGCCTGGTCTTCGCCGCCGGCACAGCGGTGGGCGGGCTCCTCTGGGGCAGCACCGTCTTCGACGCGGCATGGTTCGACGTCAAGATTCCCGTCATCGGGGAGATCCACCTCGGAACCTCGCTGCTGTTCGACATCGGCGTCTACCTCATCGTCATCGGCCTCATGCTCGACATCCTCCGCAGCCTCGGCGCCGAGGTCGACCGCCACCACGAAGTCGATGAGCGGCGGCTGGCCGAATCGCTGTCCACCGAACAGGCCCGACCGGACACCCAGCAGCTGCACACGCTTCTGGGCCGGATGGACGATGTCGACGTCGACGGCGGAGCATCGGGAGGACGACTGTGAGTCCCTCGATCGTCATGCTGCTGGCTATGGGCGTCATGTACGCCTGCGGCATCTACCTCATGCTCGACCGGTCCCTGACCCGCGTGCTGCTCGGCTTCATGCTCATGGGCAATGCGACCAACGTGCTCATCATGCTCACCGCCGGCCCACCTGGGCGCCCGCCGCTGACCGACGGGCAGAACCTCTCCGCCGCCGGCATGTCCGACCCGCTGCCGCATGCACTCATCCTCACCGCCATCGTCATCACCTTTGCGATGAGTGCGTTCCTGCTCGCGATGATCTACCGCTCCTGGCGACTGGTGCGCAATGAGAACCTCGAAGACGACATCGAGGACATCCGCATCGCCTTGGCCCAGGGCCGTGACAGCGCCGAGGAAGCCGGCACCAGCGGCGAATACGACGACACCGAATTCGGTGACGAAGCCCAGTCGCCGATCCCCGGTGCCCTCGACCTCGATGAGGAGGATGAGCGCTCATGAGTCTGGCCATGCTCATCCCTCTGCCTGTCCTGCTGCCGCTCATCGGCGCCGGCATCACCCTCATGCTCGCCGGCCGCGCGCGCGCTCAGGCGGCCATCACCATCATCACGCTGCTGGCCGTGCTCGCCATCGACGTCGTCCTGCTCATCGGCGTCGACGCCCGCGCCACCCAGGCATTGGCCGTCGGCGGCTGGGAGCTGCCCTTCGGCATCGCGCTCGTCGTCGACCGGGTCTCAGCGCTCATGCTCGTCATCTCAGCGATCGTGACCTTCGGCGTCCTCCTCTACGCCGTCGGCGAAGAGATGGCCGACACCTCAAACGAGACGCCGGTCAGCGTCTTCTATCCCGCCTACCTCATTCTGTGCGCCGGTGTGGCAGCAGCGTTCGTCACCGGCGACCTGTTCAACCTCTACGTCGGCTTCGAGATGCTGCTGGCGGCCTCGTATGTGCTGCTGACCCTCGGCTCGACCGGTGAGCGGATCCGGGCGGGCGTGACCTACATCGTCATCTCGCTGGTGTCCTCGATCATCTTCCTCTCGGCCATCGGCCTCATCTTCGCCGCGACCGGCACCGTCAACATGGCCCAGCTGTCCGAGCGGATCGGCCGGCTGCCGGAAGACGTCCAGCTGATTCTGCACATCATCCTGCTGCTGGGCTTCGGCATCAAAGCCGCGGTCTTCCCGCTGGCGTTCTGGCTGCCGGACTCCTATCCGACGGCCCCCGCCCCGGTCACCGCCGTATTCGCCGGGCTGCTGACGAAGGTCGGCATCTACGCGATCATCCGCACCGAAACCGTCATCTTCGCAGAATCCGACCTGCGCGTACCGCTGCTGGTCATCGGCGGGCTGACGATGATCGTCGGCATCCTCGGTGCGATCGCCCAGTCGGAGATCAAGCGGATGCTGTCCTTCACGCTCATCTCCCACATCGGCTACATGATCTTCGGCGTCGCCATGGGCACCGTCGAAGGACTGACTGCTGCGATCTTCTACACCCTGCACCACATTCTGGTGCAGACCGCGCTGTTCCTGGCCATCGGGCTTATCGAGCAGCGCGCCGGCTCCACCTCGATCCGCAAGCTCGGCGGACTCGGTGTGCTCGCTCCCTGGATCAGCCTGCTGTTCTTCATTCCCGCTCTCAACCTCGCCGGCATCCCGCCCTTCTCCGGGTTCATTGGCAAGGTCGCGCTCTTCACCGCCGGCTTCGACACGCGCGATTGGCTCATCTTCGTGCTCATTGGCGCGGGCACGCTCACCAGCCTGCTGACCCTCTACGTCATCGGCAAGACCTGGAACTTCGGTTTCTGGCGCGACCCCGACGACGTCGAAGAGCCCACCGAGGAACTCGTCACCGAATTCAAGGAACGCCGCGCGGCCCTGGCCGACGGCCGCCGCTGGACCTCCTCCATCACCTCGGATCCGACAATGGTCTTTGCCACCACCCTCATCGTCGCCGTCAGCGTCTCGCTCACGCTCATCGCCGGCCCCCTGTGGGACGTCTCGTCCCGGGCAGCGGAGAACCTGCGCGGACCCAACACCTACATCACCTCTGTGCTCGATCTGCGAGGTGACCGATGAGTCCCCAGCGGATCCTCTCTGCAGAGCGCAAACCCACCTTGGGCCAGCGGCTTCGCTGGTTCTTCCGCCTGCCCAGTCGGGAGCACTGGCTGCTGCTCGCCGGTCTCATCGCCCTATGGGTGATGCTGTGGGACGATGTCAGCGTGCTGACGGTCGGCACCGGGCTTATCATCGCCTGGACAGTCAGCCGCATCTTCTATCTGCCGCCGGTGGAGTTCTCCGGTCGCATGAACGTCTGGTACGTCATCGTGTTCATCGCCTGGTTCACCTGGTCGATGGTCAAAGCCTCGATCGAAGTGGCGTGGCTGTCGGTGCGCCCGGCGAAGGTGCGCGCCGGCAGTCTCGTCGCCATCGACCTGCACACCCGCTCCGACCTGCTCATCACGCTCGTCGCGCTCGTCGCCGGACTCATCCCCGGTTCCTTCGCCACGGAGATCAACCGAGCCCGGTCGACGATCTACCTGCATGTGCTCAACTGCGCAAGCGATGAGGACGTCGAAGAGGCCAGAGCCCTGGCCTACCGCATCGAATACCATCTCGTGCGCGCCATCGGCTCCGCCCACGACATCGCGATCCTCAACGACTGGCGGCAGGAGAACGGACAGCGGCCGGTGCTCGAACACCTGTCGATCTCCCAGCGGAGGAGGAAGCGCCCATGACGATCGTCGCCGTCATCGCCGGTCTGCTCTTCGCAGCCGCTTTTTACATCACCGTCACCCGCATGATCAAGGGGCCTTCGATCCTCGACCGGATGATCTCCACCGACGTGCTGCTGGCCACCATGCTGTGCGGATTCGGCGGCTTCATCGTGGTCACCGGCCGCACAGACCTGCTGCCGGTCATGCTCGCGCTCGCCTCCCTCGGCTTCGCCGGCTCGGTCGCGGTGTCCCGCTACGTCAGCCGCTCGGAGTCCCGCACCCCGGTCATCGGTGAGTCCCGCGGCACCGCCAAGGCCCACGAGCGTGCGCTGTCGGAATCGAATGTTCCCGGCCGGCACCAGGTCGGTCCGCTGTTCGCCTCCGACGCCGAGGCGGTGGTCGAGCACTCCGCCGCCGAAGCCCTTGCAGACGGCGACGTCGGCGAGGACGTCGTGGAGCTGCACGATCCGGCAGTCGATGCTGACGAGTCGAACGGAGATGAGAATGATCGCTGACATCCTCTCCGGAGCCCTCCTCATCGGCAGCGCAGCGCTGTCGCTGGCCGCATCCATCGGGCTGCTGCGCTTCCCCGATCTCATGAGCCGTCTGCACGCAGGATCCAAGCCGCAGATCCTCGGGCTCATCCTGATGATGGTCGCCATCAGCATCCAGCAGTTCCACTGGGGCGTCATCACCACCCTGCTGCTCATCGTCACCCTGCAGATGGTCACCACCCCGGTCGGCACCCACATGGTCGGCCGCGCCGGCTACCGCACCAAGCACCTGCGCCGCTCGATGCTCTATCGCGATGAGCTCTCCGATGCCGTGGCGCTGGCTGAGGAGCGCGACGCAATCGAGCACGAACGCCGGCAAGACGGCTAAAGTTCGGGATAACAGCAAATCTGAGCCAAGCGAAGGATCTCCATGACTGCGCAGCCCGGTGTCGACAACCGTCCTGTTGTCGTCCTCGCCGACGACGAACCCGATGTGCTCGGTGCCGTCGCCCCGTTCCTGGAACGCTCCGGCCTGCGGGTCATCACCGCACCCGACGGCAAACTCGCCCTTGACGAGATCCGCCGGCACAAACCCGACGTCTGCGTCCTCGACGTGCTCATGCCCGGCGCTGACGGCCGCGAAGTGCTGCGCACCCTGCGCCGCGAGGAGAACTGGGTGCCGGTGCTGCTGCTCACCCAGGTCGGCGAAGCCGTCGAACGCGCCATGGCACTCGAAGAGGGTGCTGACGACTACCTGAACAAGCCCTTCGACCCGCACGAACTCGTCGCCCGCATCCGCGCGGTGCTGCGCCGCACCCGCCACGACGGCCCGCCGCTGGCCACCGCCCCGGTGCTCGTGTCGACCTTCGGGCTGCGCCTGGACCGCACCTCGCGGCGCGTGTGGCTCGGCGACCGCGAACTCGTCATCACGCCCAAGGGCGT
Organism: Brevibacterium luteolum; assembly: GCF_025147615.1. NCBI lineage: Bacteria > Bacillati > Actinomycetota > Actinomycetes > Micrococcales > Brevibacteriaceae > Brevibacterium > Brevibacterium luteolum. Next base: position 32,069 of record NZ_JALXPM010000022.1, read on the forward strand.
GACACTGCTCGAATACCTCATGGTCCACCGCGACGAGCTCATCGAACGCCAGCGCCTGCTCGAGGTGCTGTGGGGCTTCGACGACGCCGTCGGCACCCGTGCGGTCGACTCCCGGGTCGCCGAGCTGCGCCGCGTCCTCGGCGAGGACGCCTCGAACCCGCGCTGGATCGGCACCGTGCAGGGCCGCGGCTACCGGTTCGTCGCCGAGGTCACCGGCGCTGAGAACGCGAGACCGTGATGAACCAGTTCCTCATCTTCGAGATCCGCATCTGGCTGCTGCTCATCCTGGTGCTGCTCCTCCTCGGCCTGCTGATCGGCGCGTTCTTCTACCTGCGCCACCTGCTGCGCAAACGCGAAGCCGCCCTGCGGGCTGAGGAGCGGGCTCGGGCCGAACACGAAGCACTGGCCAACCGCAACCGGATGCTCATCCGCCTCGACCACGAACTGAAGAACCCGCTGACGGCACTGCGCACCTCGGCGGCGACGATCCGCGAACTCGTCACCGAACCGGTTGCCTCATCCAGTGAGATCGAACCGGTCGCCCGGCAGATCGACACCTCCTCCCGCCGTGTGGCCCGCCTGCTGGCCGATCTGCGCAAGCTCGCCGACATCGAATCCCGCGAGATCCACTACCAGCGGGTGAATATGGATCAGCTCATCCACCAGGCCGTCGAAGACGCCCGCACCGCACCCGGTGCCGAGGACCGGATGATCATCGCCACCGTCGCCCGCGCCCCCTGGCGGCTGCCCGATGTGGCTGGTGAAGAGGACCTGCTGATGTCAGCGATCATGAACCTGCTCGGCAACGCCATCAAATACTCCACCGACACCGACGTCATCGAGCTGCGCGCCAATGAGCAGGTCATCAACCAGCACCGCTGGATCGTCATCGAAGTCGCCGACACCGGCATGGGCATCCCCGCAGCCGAACAGGCCACCGTCTGGGACGAGCTCAGCCGCGGCCAACAGGTCCGCGCCGTCGCCGGCTCCGGCATGGGGCTCTCGCTCGTGCGCTCGATCATCAGCCGCCACGGCGGTTCGGTCTCCCTGCTGAGCCAAGAGGGCCAGGGCACCTCGGTCCGCCTCGTGCTGCCGGTGCTCGGCGAAGCACAGCAGCCGGTCGCCCCGCAGGACTACGACGGTGCGGCAGCCGTGGCCGGCTCCCGGCCGGTCGAACCGGTCAACGCCAACAAGGCCGGCCGCGCCGACCAGTCCTTCCGCCCGCCCCGCGCCCCATCCGAGGCCGAACTCGGCCGGATGCTCGGCACCCCGCGCCGCGGATCGAAGCGCCGCCTGCAGAAGGTCGACGGCCAATGGCACGACACCGCCACCGGTGAGACGCTGGGCAACAACGGCCAGCAGCAGCCGATGCCCGGCAGCCAGCCAGGTCCCTACGGCCCGCCGCCACAGCAGGGGATGCCGCCCCAGCAGCCCGGCCGACAGCGCTCGTCGTTCGCCCCGCCGCGGCCTGCGCAGCAGCCCGTCGGATCCCAGCCGGTCGGATCCCCGCCACCGCAGACCCACGCCCCGCAGCAGCCGCAGACCGGGCAGCAGCCGCAGACCGGTCCCGGCCCGCAGCAGCATGGCTCGGGCCCGCAGCAGCACGGCTCGGGCCCGCAGCAGCACGGCTCCGGCTCACCGCAGCCGCCCGCCCACTGACACCCGCTCGCCCCACGACACTGGAGACGCCGTGAGAACACACCGCACACCTCGGGCCCGGCACCGCCGCCCCCTGCGTGCGCTCGCCGCAGCGAGCGCAGTGGCGGTGCTGCTCTCCGGCTGCGGGCTGGTGGGCATCCGCACCTCCGATGAGCCCGGCGCGCCGCTGGGCATCGCCGTCGCCCCGACCCAGGGACCCGCACCCGAACCGACCGAGACCGGCCCGCAGATCCCCGAGGGCTGGAAGATGCACCGGGCGGATTTCGCCGGCGAGTGCGCCTCCCGGCTCGAGGTCGCGCTGCCGCCGAATGCCAAACCGGTGCCGGGCTCTGAGCGCGGCAGGTACATCTTCTACACCTTCGGGTCCCCCGATGAGCAGATGACGATGCACATCACCTGCGAGGAGAGTTTCCGGCAGTCGCCGCAGGAGGAGCTGCAGTTCAAGAAGGAATACGAGTTCGACTACGGCGACACCAACGGCAAGAAGCTCGCCGACCGCGACATCCGGGTCAAGAACGGCGCCGGCTGGGCGTACAAGTCCGAACTCGGCGCCTCAGCGATCCAGTTCATCGGCACCGACGCGGAATCAGGGTACGGCTTCACCGTCCACGCCTCGCATCAGGCTGAGGGCCGGATGGAGACCGTCAGCGTCAACACCGCAGCAGGTGACGGGAATCCGGCCTCTGTTGAGACGGCTGAGAAGATCGTCCAGCACGTCTTCCTCGAACATGAACAGCTCATCATCCCCGACTGGCAGTAACCGCCTCCGAGGATGTGGGTCTGAACTTCGGCCTGAGCCTCAGTCCCGTTCGCGGATCGCCGTCAGCCCTGCCGCCAGCGCGGCCTGGTAGGTGAAGATGTCGCCGGCGAGCGAGATGACCGAATAACCGCGTTCCAATGCTGCGGCGCTCAGCTGCTCGGAGGTGGAGAAGATCCCAGCGGCCGTGCCGGTCGCCTTCGCTGCCGCGGCGACCGTGTCGAGGGCGGCGAGGAACTCCGGGTTGGTGAAGTCCCCGGGCCTGCCGAGGTTCGTCGACAAGTCCAGTGGGCCGACGAAAAGCACATCGACACCCTCGACCGCGCCGATCTCCTCGGCAGCTTCGACCGCGGCCGGGGTCTCGATCTGCGGCAAAAACATCACCGACGCATTGGCCGCCGCCTGCTTGTCCGCCGGAGCGCCGGGGGAGTAGAGGTCGTGGGCGATGCCGAAGGCGCTGCCGCGCCGGCCGGCCGGCGGGAAGTGCATCCACGCGGCGATCTCCGCGGCCTGCTCAGCCGTGTCGACATAGGGCATCATGATCCCCTCGGCCCCGGCATCGAGCGCGGTGGAGACGAGATACTGGCTGTGCCCGGCGACCCGGACGAAGGAGGCGATGTCTTCGCGGCGGGACACGGCGAGGGCCGGGCGGATCGCATCGAGTGACCAGCCGGTGTGCTCGAGATCGTAGAGCACCCAGTCCGCTCCGGCCCGAGCGCAGATCGCCCCGATGCCCGGGGTGGCGAATTCGAGGATGAAGGTTCCCAGCGCTGTCTTGCCCGAGGCGAGGCGCTCACGCACATGTGCGGTCGTCATGACCTCAGCGTATCCGCCGCGATCAGGGGAGCATATGCGTGTGCCACGATGTGAATTCTGAGCATTTCCCCCCACCGCACTCCCGGCCAACGCTGGTAGCGTTTCGCCCATGACTCTTTCCGACACTCCCGCATCCCCGGGCATCAGCATCGACGCGCTGCTCGACGCCCACCGCCTCAACGGCCTGGCCGCCAACCCCACCGGCGGTGCCGTCGCCCTCGTGCAGACGGTCCAGCAGGCTCCCGCCGCCGAGGCGGAGGAGACCGGCGAGACCGCAGGCCGCGACGACGCGGCTGGCGATCCGGCCGCCGGTGACTACCTCACCGCCCTCTACTCCGTCGATGAGGCGCCTGTGCGGCTGACATCGCCGCTCGCCTCAGCCGGAGCCGCCAGCGTCGACGATGACGGCAATGTGTGGTTCATCGCCAAGCGCGCCAACACCGCCGACGACGCAGCCGAAGACGCCAGCCTGTGGAAGCTGCCTGCCCGCGGCGAGGCCATCCAGATGGCCACCCGCCCCGGCGGCTTCTCCTCCGTGGCCGTGCGCGGTGCAACCGTGCTGGCCACCGGCCCGATCGTCCCCGGCGCTGAGGACGAGAAGACCCACGCCGAGCTGTACGGCAAGCGCAAGGCCCACAAGATCACCGGCATCCTGCACGACTCCTTCCCCATCCGCCGCTGGGACACCGACCTCGGACCCGACCGCGACGGCCTGCTCATCGCCGACCTCGGCGACATCGCCGATGACGGGACGCTTTCCTTCCGGCACGGACCGGTGCCCGCTGGCCGGATCACCGGGGTCGAACTGGCCGCCGACGGCAGGCGTGCCATTCTCGACGTGCGACATCTGGAGGCCAAGACGACCGATGTCACCGACATCTGGCTCGTCGACATCGCCTCCGGTGAGACCAGCGTGCTGCTGCGCTCAGCACACCCGACCGACTACACCGCAGAAGCGCTCAGCCCCGATAACCGGTTCGTCGTGGTGAGCGAAGAGTCCGCGTGGACCCCGGAGTCGAACCTGCAGATGCGGCCGCTGCTCGTCGAACTCGCCACCGGCACCACCCGCCGGCTGTGGCCTGAGGGCGACCAGTGGTACTCCATCACCTGGCTCGATGACACCACACTGCTGGCGACCTCGGACTACCGCGGCCGCGGAGCCGTGTGGATCGGCGGACTCGATGACGCCGAACCTCGCCTGCTGGCAGGCGGGGACGATCAGCCGTACCACTACAGCAATCTCGTCACCACGCCCGAGGGGGTGCTCGCGATCCGCTCCTCGGTCGCCGAAGCCCCGCATCTCGTGTCTATCGACACCGCGACCGGCGACGTCACGGTGCGCACCAACCCTGCCGATGACCTGAAACCTGCCGGCCGGCTCGAAGAGGTCACCACGACCGCAGCCGACGGCACCGAGATCCGCGCCTGGCTCGCCCTGCCAGCCACCGCCTCGGGAACGGCAACCACTGCCTCGGGAACGGGGGCCAGCGCACCCTACCCGCTGGCCGTGTTCGTCCACGGCGGGCCGTGGGGGTCCTGGAACTCCTGGACCTACCGCTGGAACCCGTGGCCCTTCGTCGAAGCCGGCTATGCGGTGCTCATGCCGGACCCGGCGATCTCGACCGGATACGGGCAGGCCTTCATCGACCGCGGCCAGCAGGAGCTCGGCGGCGCCCCCTTCGACGACGTCATGGCACTGACCGACGCGACGATCGCCCGCGACGACATCGACGAGACCCGGCAGGCGCTCGCCGGCGGCTCCTACGGCGGGTATCTCGCCAACTGGGTCGCAGGCCACACCCGCGACCGGTTCCGCTGCATCGTCACCCACGCCTCCCTGTGGGACGTCACCACGATGGGTGCGACGACCGACAACGGCTCATGGGCGCTGGCGATGGCCGAGCAGGCGCAGACGTACTCGCCGCACCTGTATGTGCGCGACATCGAGGTGCCGGTGCTCGTCATCCACGGCGACAAGGACTACCGGGTGCCGATCGGGCAGGGCCAGCAGCTGTGGTTCGACCTGCTGACCTTCTCCAAGACCCCGCTCGATGCCAACGGCCAGACCCAGCACCGGTTCCTGTACTACCCGAATGAGAACCACTGGATCCTCGGACGCGGCAACGCCCGCCAGTGGTACCGGGAGTTCATCGCCTTCCTCGACCAGCACGTGACCGGCGCATGAGCGCCGGACCGCAGACTGCCATGACGACCAGCCCCGCTCCCGAACCCCAGCGCACGACCCACCGCCGGCGCGCATACGCCGGCGCATGGGCGGTGCACCTGTTCACCCTCTCCGGGTTCCTGTGGGCGCTGCTGGCGATGCTCGCCCTGCTCGACGGGCGCATCGGCTGGATGTGGCTGTGGCTGGGCATCGCCGCGCTCATCGACGGTGTCGACGGGTTCCTCGCTCGCAAAGCTCGCGTCAAGGAGATCGCCCCGTGGTTCGACGGTACCGTCGTCGACATCGTCGTCGACTACCTGACGTGGACGTTCATCCCGGTGCTGTTCATGCTCATGCACCTGCCGCTGGGTCCCAAGCCGGTGGCGATCGGGCTGGCGGTGCTCATCCTCGTGTCCTCGATGTTCTGCTACGCCAATGAGAACTGGAAGTCGACCGACTACTACTTCATCGGCTTCCCGGCAGCCTGGAACGTCATCGCGGTGATGCTCTATGTGCTGGCCCTGCCGGCATCGCTCACCATCGCCGCGGTGCTCGTGTTCGTCGTGCTCACCCTCGTGCCGACGCATTACACGCACCCGTTCCGGGTCGAACGGTTCATGGCGCTCAACATCATCTCGGTGCTCGTGTGGATGGGGGCGACCGCCTGGATGGTCGCGATCTACCCTGCGCGCCCGGTGTGGCTGCTCGCAGCGTTCTGGATCTCCGGCGGCTGGTTCACCGCCACCTGCATCCTGCGCGATATCCGCGGCCGCAGCGCCCGCAGCACCGCCGAGGCCGTCGAGTAGCTAGAACCGTTCGGAGAGGCCCTTCCGCGTCGGCGCGCGGCCGCCGAGTCGCCATTTGACGATCCGGTCACGCTGCCAGCGGGAGCCCTCGAGCAGGCAGGTGAAGACGATGAGGCCTGCGACGATGAGGATGACGTAGAGCGGGTACTTATCGCCCTTGAGCCAGAAGTACACGTACGGGGCGGTGAAGGTGATGATGGCGACGATCGTGCCGAGCAGCCGGGTGATCCGCTGCCGCCCGGCGACCATCGCGATGACACCCCACGTGTACGGGATCGCGGTGACGAGGTCGATCGTCCACAGCACCCACAGCTGACCCTTGAACTGGGAGACGAACGACACCGGCAGCGCCCGCAGCGCTGAGTACACCAGCACGACGAAATAGGCGATGACCTTCGGGCTGCGGAAGAACCGGCGCGGCCAGGACCGTTCGATGATCGGGGCGGCGGTGCGGCGCAATGCCGCCAGGCTGCGGCGGGTCAGGGTCAGCGCATCGGTGCCGGTGCCGGCCGCGCGTACGAACGCCTGCTGGGCAGGTGAGCCGTCCGCCCAGGCGCGCACCCAGTTCTCGGGGTTGAGGGCGACCGGCACGCACCCGTTGTCACCGGCCCCAGCGACATGGAGGACGTTCGCTCCGAAGGCCTCCTGCAGCCGGGCGACCTGCCCGGCGTCGATCGAAGCCAGCCACAGCAGCTGGCGGCGCTGCAGTGCCTGCCGCAGGGCAGCGGCCAGCGTGGTGGCCAGCGGGTCGTCAGCGGCGATCGCCTCGGCGGTCAGCGTGCTGGCGGAGATCTCGGACAGCTGCGGGACCTCGATCGCGTTGGCTGGGGTGAGGTCGCCGAGGCGGTCGGCACCGGAGATCTCGATGAGGGTGGCGGCGTCCATCTCGAAGCGACGGCACAGCGGCAGGTCGGCTGCGCTGTAGGAGGCGATGAGCTGAAACCAGGGGGATCGGGTCACGTGTGGAATTCTCGCATGCGGCCGGTGGCGGGCCTTTCAGCAATTCTGCGGCCAGGGTCTCTCAGAGCCACCCGGCCCGCTTGAACAGCCAGAACAGGAACCCGGAGCCGGCGACCATGAGCCCGAGCGCGAACGGATAGCCGAAGATCCAGTGCAGTTCGGGCATCGTGTCGAAGTTCATGCCGTAGGTGCCGGCGACCAGTGACGGGAAGAAGAGGATGCCGGCCCAGCCGGAGATCTTCTTCATCTGCTCGTTCTGCTGGATCGACAGTTCGTTCATTCGCCGCATGTCCTCGTTCTGCGCCTCGGAGATGAGCGTGGAGTTGAAGGTGAACAGCTCGCGCAGGACGCTGCGTAGCCGTTCGACGCGCTCGTTGACGCTGTGGATGTGGTCAGCGACGTCGCGCAGGCCGCGCTGCAGTTCGGCCGGCACGGTGTGCACGACAAGCGAGTTGAATAGCGTGTCGATGACCCCTTCGAGCGGTTTGACCGCCCGGTCGAGCTCGATGAGCTCGCGGGAGAGGTGGTAGATGTCCTGCGACTGCGCCGGGGTGCCGGTGAAGATCCGCTCTTCGAGGTCATCGGTCTGGTCTTCGAGGATCGCCACGACCGGCAGGTAGTTGTCGACGATGCGGTCCATGACGCGGTAGAGCGCCGAGAACTGCGGGAACCCGGAGAACCGGGTATCGGATTCGAAGACCTCGCGGACGTTCTGCGTATCGAGCAGCGTGCCGTGCCGGATGACGATGATGAACCGGGCGCCGAGGAAGATGTGGATCTCACCGACCTTGATGTCGACCGACTGGGCCTCCGCCGGCTCGCTGGCACCGGAACCGTCGGCGCCACCGGTGTTCCTGGTGCCCCCGGCTGCGGCACCGGTCTGCGCATCGGTCAGCCCGGCCGGGGCCTGCGGCCGGTTGCGGCGGATGACCGCCGGGCGCAGCACGACGAATTCGGTGGAGCCGTAGCGTTCGTACTTCGGCCGCTGATGGGCTTCGATCGCGTCCTCGATGGCCAGCGGGTGCAGGGAGAACGCCTCGGCCAGCTCGGTGAGGTCCTCATGGGTCGGCCGGTACATGTCGATCCACAGGAACGGCCGCTCCTCATCGGATTCCTCGGCCGCGGCCAATGCCCGGGCGGCCTCGCGGATCGAGGTCATCGAGGCGACCTCGACGTGATCGGAGTAGAGGACGAAATTGTCGTCGCGCCGGTGTCCCAGATGTTCGGAGGCGAACCGGTAGGTGTAGCGCAGATCGGCCATCGTCCCTCCTTGGTGTGCGTGCTCGGTGACTATGCTTGAAGCCATGGACGCACTCATGCTCATGAACACCGCCGGCAGCGGCAACGCCCTGTCTGAGATCTCTGCACAGCTTACCGAAGTTCTCAACCGGGCACGTGTGGCTGACGGCGTGGTCGCTTATCTGCGTGCTCCCGCGCCCGAGGCGGGGGCCGGTTCGGGTGCGGATGCAGACTCCCCGGCCGGTGGCCTCGGGCAGACCGAGGATGATCTGGCGCTCAGTTCAGAGGTCGCCGATGCCTTCGACGGCATCGACGACCTGGCAGCCGGGCTGCATGACCTGGCGATCGACCGGCTCATCATCGGAGGGATCGATGTCGACCGGTCGGTCTATCACACCGCGATGGCCGGGCTAGCGTGCAACTTCGACGTCGTCGTGCTCAAAGACGGCGTCATCGCAGCCGATGGCCAGCCGGTTGACTGGGCGGACGCGGCAGCCGGCGACGGCGCGGTGCTCTCAGCTGCCGCGCAGACGTGGCTGCGGATGTGATCAGCCCTGCCGTGCCTTCAGGCGCGGGTTCTTCTTGTTGATGACATAGGTCTTGCCCTTGCGGCGCACGACCTGGGAGCCGGGCTGGTTCTTCAGGGAGCGAAGCGAATTGCGGACCTTCATGATGGTGCCTTTCTGTAGCTGATTCTTCCGTGCTGACTGTTCGGTGCTGGTGGTTCAGTGCTGGGACAGGTGGTCGGGCAGCGCCGGCTGGGAGCGCACCGCCTCAGCCAGCAGGCCCGCCCAGTCCTGGGCGTACTCGCGTGGGGCGGTGAGCGCGATGCGCGAGCACCGGTCTCCGTGGTGCGGATGCCAGTGGCACAGCGCGTCAATGACCTGCGGATCTGAGCTGTGATGGCAGGCGAGCACCGCAGACGGTGAGGAGAACGCCGGGGCGAACCACTGGCCGTCCTCCTCCATCCACACCTGTGAGCCGATCCCGCACACCCGCACGCGGGTCTCGGGCCTGGAGTCGACCCACACGGTACCGCGGATCCGGCAGGCCCCGGCGGCCGCCTCGGGCAGCAGCCGGCAGAAGCGCTCAGCATCCAGCTGTTCGTGAGCGGACACGACCCGGGTGACGAAGTGCGTACCCTCCCCGGTCAGGCCCACCCGCACGGGGCCGGCGGCGGGGGCGAACAGGAACTCGGCGGCAGGCCCGAAGGCCGGGCAGCCGAGGTGGATGAGCAGCTCCCGGGTGCGCTCACCCAGGACGTGCCGGGCGGTGAGCACGCTGGCGTGCTCGACGGCGACAGCGGCGAGTTCGGCGTGACCGGTGAGTGCACAGTCAGCCGACTCCTCCAGCCCGTCGGTCGACCACAGCAGGTCCTCGAGGCCATCGAGGCTGCCGTGCAGCACCGTCCGCCCGATGCGCACATCCTCGAGGTGGCTGGTCAGAGTTGAGCGCAAGCGGCCGATGTGCAGCCACCACGGGATGATGACCTCGAACACCTCGGTCGTGTGGGAGAGCCGCTCGAGCACCTCGACAAGCTCATGGGCGAGCGCGCACACCGTGCACGCACGCGGCTCGGTGCCCTCCGCCTCGGGACCGGAGAGCGCCGGACCCCAGTCGCGGGTGTCGACGACATACCCGCGGTGGCGCGGCAGCCGCACCCGCACCGGGGCATGCCCGGGCTGCGGCGGCAGCTGATGGTGAACGTTGACGAGCATGACCGACACAGTAGGCGCCGGGTGCTCATAAGCACTAATGGCAATAGGCTCATGCGTCCGCGCCGAGCCGGTGAGGTCAGCAGCGGCGGGACCGCGGGATGAGACGCGCCTGCCCCGCATCGGGCAGATGCGGGGCAGGCGTCGTATTGGTGCCGGGCGTCAGTCAGCTCAGCTTGCCGGCCTTCCAGTCCTCGGCGAAGTCCGGGTTGTCCTCGAGCCATTCGGCCACGGCCTCCTCGAGGTTCTCGCCGCCGTAGTTCTCATCGGAGAACATGACGTTCTCCAGGCTGGCGAGGTTCTCGTCATCGAGGACGAGGTTCTGCAGCAGCTGCGCGGCCTTCGGGTTGTCCTCGGCGAAGCCGTCACGGGCGAAGTTGTAGATCACTTCAGCTCCGCCCATGGCGCCCTCGGGGTCTTCGAGGTCGCGGACCGGGAAGGCGTCGTAGGCCCAGTGCGGGCGCCACAGGGTCACGGCGACGTTGTCACCGGCGTCGGTGGCCTTCTTCAGCTGTGCGAGCATCGCAGGCGTTGAGGAGATCTTGAAGTCGAGGTTGTCCAGACCGTAGGTCGGGATGGCCTCGTTCTCCGTCGTGGAGGTCAGGCCGGCGCCGGGCTCGATGCCGTAGAGGGTGTTGCCGTACTCGTCGCCCATGTCCTTGAGGTCGGCGATGGACTGCGCCGGGGAGTCCTCGTTGACGGCGATGGTGAGCTTAGCGTTGTTGTACCAGCAGCCGTGGACCTCCATCTTGTCGCCGAATTCCTCGATGTAGTCCTTGTGCGTCAGCGGCATCCAGCCGTCGAGGACGACGTCGATGTCGCCGTTGGCGACACCGGTGAAGCCGGGCCCGGCCTGGAAGCTCTCGATGTCGACGGAGTAGCCGTCCTCTTCGAGGACAGCCTTCGTCAGGTGGGCTGCGGCGAAGGACTCGTCCCAGCCGTCGAACGCACCGAGGGTGATGTCGGTGTTGTCGTCTGCTTCGGTGTCGGTGACGTCCTTGGCAGTGGCACCGGGGTCGCAGTTCTCCCAGTCGCGATCCGGGTCGGCCATCTCGACTTGAGGGCCGTCGCCATTGCCTGATCCGCCGTTGGATTCGGATCCGCCCCCGCATGCGGTGAGCGCGAGAACCGATGCGGCCAGGATGCCGCCGGTTTTGGTCAGAGTCGAGAGTTTCATCGGACGATACCTCTTTCCTGTGTTCTTCTGCGGATGTGTGACAGCGGTGGGCGGTCAGCCGGTGGAGGCCGCCGCAGCCCGGGTGGCTGGGCTGCGGGCACCGAGTGCGGCGGTGACGCGGTCGAGATAGATGGCGATGATGACAACGGCGAGTCCGGCTTCGACGCCGAGCGGCACATCCAGTGAGCTGATCGAGCGCATGACCTGGCCGCCCAGCCCGCCAGCGCCGGCCATACCGGCCAGCACCACCATCGACAGGGCGAGCATGATGACCTGGTTGACACCGGCCATGATCGTCGGCATCGCCAGCGGAAGCTGGACGCGGCCGAGGATGTGGCCTTCGGAGGCGCCGAAGGCGTGACCGGCCTCGACGACCTCCCGGTCGACCTGGCGGATGGCCAGTTCGGTCAGGCGTACGCCCGGCGGCATCGCGAAGATGATCGTGGCGATGGCCCCGGGAACCTGACCGACGCCGAACATGACGATGGCAGGAACCAGATAAGCCAGCGCCGGCATCGACTGCATGAAGTCGAGGATCGGCCGCACGACGGTGGAGACGACCTGCGACTTGGCTGCCAGGATGCCGATCGGAAGGGCCAGCAGCAGCGCGAAGATGACGGCGACGATGACGAGGGAGACCGTCGACATGGCCGTCTCCCACTGATCGAGTGCGGCCAGCAGGTAGAAGCCGAGGAAAGTGAAGATCGCCAGCTTCCACGACGCCGCCACCCAGGCGACTGCGGTGAAGATGATGATCATGATGAGGAAGTGCGGATACGTCAGCGCTGACTCGATGTTGTCGTACAGAGCGTCGAGCAACCATGTGACGCCGCTGATGAGCCAGCCGAACGCGTCTTCGAACCAGTCGAGGAACGCCTCCGCCCAGTCGCCAAGTGGGATGCGCGGTTTGAGAAAGTCCATGCTCAGTCCTCCTGATTCTGCTCGTCGTCGATGACTGCAGCGGCAGTCGATCCGCTCGCCGGGGATGACCCGCCGGCGGCGGCCGCGCCGGCTCCTGTCAGAGCCTCCGGCGGGGATGCCGCCGAGGTGTCGCTCGTGGCGGAGGCCATCGCATTGAGCAGCTGGATGCGCGGGATGATGCCGACCAGCCGGTTCTTGTCATCGGTCACCGCCAGCGGCGCGAGCGCCTCGGCGCTGGGGGCGAACAGGTCGGACAGCGGCGTGTCGACTGAGACGCTGAGCAGGCCCTCAGTGCGCAGCAGCCCGCTGAGGTCGCTGGTCCCTGTGCGGGCAGCAGCGACGACATCGTCATCGGTGACGATGCCGAGCAGCTGGCGGGAGCGGTCGGTGACGAACAGCGCTGAGACGTTGCGCTCCTCCATTGTGCGGGCGGCCACCCGCGGGCCGGCGGTCACCGGCACGACCGAATCGGTGGTCTTCATGACCGAACCGGCCGTGAGCACACGGGTGCGGTCGACATCCTGGATGAAGGACGCGACATAGTCATCGGCTGGGGAGGTGAGGATCTCCTCGGCTGTGCCGATCTGCACGATCCGGCCAGCGCGCATGACTGCGATCCGGTCGCCGAGGTACATCGCCTCGTTGAGGTCGTGGGTGATGAAGATGATCGTCTTGTTCAGCGACGACTGCAGCTCGACGAGCTGCTCCTGCATCTCGCGCCGGATCAGCGGGTCGAGTGCCGAGAACGCTTCGTCCATGAGGAGGATGTCTGATTCCGAGGCGAGCGCGCGGGCCAGCCCGACGCGCTGCTGCATGCCGCCGGAGAGCTGGCTGGGGTATTTGTCGCCCCACCCGTCGAGACCGACGACGTCCAGCCAATGATCGGCGCGCTCAAGGCGTTCGGTCTTGGCGACCTCCTTGATCTCGAGGGCGTAGGCGGCGTTCTCACGCACCGTGCGGTGCGGCATGAGCGCGAAGTGCTGGAAGACCATGGCGATGTTGTCCCGGCGCACGCGCCTCAGCTGGGCTGCCGACATCTGCGAGATGTCCTCGCCGGCCACGCGCACTGTTCCCGAGGTGGGTGACCACAGTCCGTTGATCATCCGGATGAGGGTGGACTTGCCGGATCCAGAGAGGCCCATCACGACGAAGCTCTCACCGCGTTCGACGGTGAAGCTGGCGTCGATGACGGCAGCGGTGCCGAGGTGGGAGAGCTCTTCGCGGTCAGCACCGGCTTCGAGGCGTTTGACGACGTCGCGCCCGCGCTTTCCGAAGACCTTGTATACGTGTGAGGCTTCGACGACTGCCACTGCGGTCGGATACCTTTCTTTCGGCAACACAGGTGTGCGGCCCAGCGCAGCTGCCGATGGAACGGAAGAGCGAACGGGCGGTGGCCGGTCCCAGGCTGGCGACCGGCATGCAGGTCCGGGCGCTGCCAGGCCACGACGACCAGTCTATGGAGCCGCGTGTCGCACAGACCCTGGCCGTGCAGGGTGCCTTTCCGATGCGCTCTCACGAATTGCTCATGAAACCCGCTCTGACCTGGGCAAACACTGAAAGAGGGAACGTTACACCATCGTTACGCCGAGGAGGGTGAACAGCGACCGTCCGGTGGGCATGCGGCGCCGTGCGCGCACTTCAGCCGTAGGCGCGGGCCCGGCGGCTGTCTCGCAGCCAAACCCGCGGGGCAGAGCTAGCACGACAAGTTGTAGAATGAGTCGGGCTCGCACGCGGTGTGCGGGCGTGTGCGATCGAGCTGAGGAGGTGGCATGAGCAGGCAGATGCGCATCTGGCGTTCCGTCGGCGCAGCATTCATCGCCACCGGCATCGCGACGCTCTTCCACCTCGGCGCCCACGGCAGCGCCTCCCTGCTGGCCGGCATCGTGTGCTTCGTGCTCACCATGTGGGTCGGTGTGCTGCTGGCCGGCCGGCGGCTCGGGATCCTTTCGCTCAGCGCGATCGTGGCGTTCGCGCAGCTGGCGCTGCACCACCTCATGACCCTGTTCAGTCACGCCCCGCTCATCATCAGGGGCCATAGTGGCCGGGTCTACCTGCAGCTGGGCACCGGCGCCGGGTCCGGCGCGCACGCCCACCATATGACCGATGCCGAGGTCTCTGCCGCCGTCGCCGACACCGCCGCAGCTGCCGGGCAGACAGCCGCACACGCCGGCGCCGGCACCTCGATGCTCATCGCCCACCTGCTTTCGGCTGTCGTCACGATCGCGATCCTCAAGTGCGGCGAAGAGTTCGTCTTCGCCCTCATCCAGGCAGCCCTCGGCCCGATTGCCACGGCCTTCACTCGCTTCGTCCCGCTCGTCATTCCCCTGCGGCTGCCAGTGCAGGTCGCTCCGGTGCTGGCTGCTGTCACACCCGCCGTGCTCGACTCCCGGTTCAGACGCGGGCCTCCTGCGGTCCTCTTCACCCGCCTGCAGGCACTCACGCCTGCCTGATCTGCACGACCGGACTCCCGCCTCGGGAGCGGTGCAGATCCTCACCCGTCTGAACCCCGTGCCCCCGGCAGGGCTCTGACAGCACCCCGCTTGCGGTGTTGCCCTGCGTGCACCAGCGTGCACGGCGCGTAAGAGCAAAGGACTCAACACAGTGAAGAAGACCATCGCATTCCGCACCGCCGCAGCCGCCTCCGCCCTCGGCCTGGCACTGACCCTGGCCGCCTGCGGCAGCAACGGCAGCAACGACGCCTCCACCGAAGCCGGCGGCACCGACGCCCAGCAGGACGAGGCGGTCACCGCCGAATCGGCACTCACGCTCGAAGACGGCTGGGTCAAGGCCGTCGACAAGGACCACGGCATGACCGCCGTGTTCGGCACCCTGAAGAACTCCTCCGACCAGGACATCCACTTCACCGGTGCCGAGTCCTCGGTCGCCGGGATGGCCGAGCTGCACGAGACCGTCGAGGACAACTCGGGCTCGACGAAGATGCAGGAGAAGGAAGGCGGCTTCGTCATCCCCGCTGGCGGTGAGTTGAAGCTGGAGCCGGGCGGCGATCACATCATGCTCATGAAGCTCAAGGAGGGCATCGAGCCCGGTGCTGAGGTCACCACGACGCTCAAGACCGACGCCGGTGACCTCGACGTCACCGTCCCGGCCAAGGAGTTCGCCGGCGCCCAGGAGGAATACGACCAGGGCGACGGCTCGGACATGGACCACGGCGACATGGACCATGGCGATCACGACGGACACGACCACGGCGATGAGGAAGACGGACACGATCACTGATCGGA
>NZ_JALXPM010000023.1:0-46419 GCF_025147615.1 Brevibacterium luteolum
CGGCGATGTGCCGGCTGAGCTCAGCCGGAGTTCACATCAGCTGCGCGGGGTCGTGACGTACTTGACCTCGAGGAACTCGTCGATGCCGACCTGTCCGCCCTCACGGCCGAGACCGGAGTGCTTGACTCCGCCGAACGGCGCGCCCGGGTTCGACACGAGACCGGTGTTGAGGCCGATCATGCCGCATTCGAGCTGCTCGGAGAGCTTCATGCCGCGAGCGAGGTTCTCGGTGAAGAGGTAGCCGGAGAGACCGAAGTCGGTCTCGTTGGCCATCTCGACGGCCTCTTCATCGGTGTCGAAGGTGAAGATCGCAGCGACGGGCCCGAAGATCTCCTCCTTGCGGATCTCGGAGTCCTCCGAGACGTTCGTCAGCACGGTCGGCTCGTAGAAGTAGCCAGGTCCGTCGACCTTCTTGCCGCCGGTGAGGACCTTCGCGCCCTTCTCGACAGCGTCGTCGACGAGGCTGGCGACCTTGTCGCGAGCCTTCTCCTCGACGAGCGGGCCGATCTTGTTGTTCTCATCCAGGCCGTTGCCGACGGTCATCTTGCCCATCTCATCGGCCATGCGCTGCGCGAACTCATCGGCCAGCGAGGAGTGGACGAAGAAGCGGTTGGCAGCCGTGCAGGCCTCGCCGATGTTGCGCATCTTGGCCAGCAGCGCACCTTCGACGGCCTTGTCGAGGTCAGCGTCCTCGCACACGACGAACGGGGCGTTGCCGCCGAGCTCCATCGAGGACTTCATGACGTTCTGCGCGGCCTGCTCCAGCAGTCCGACACCGACCTCGGTCGAACCGGTGAAGGTGACCTTGCGGGCGATGTTCGACTCCATCCACGGGGTCACAACCCGGCGAGCGGAGTTCGAGGTGACGACATTGAGCACACCGGCGGGCAGGCCGGCGTCCTTGAGCACGTCGACGAGCATGAGCGAGGTCAGCGGGGTGAGCTTCGCAGGCTTGAACACCATCGTGCAGCCGGCCGCGATCGCCGGGCCGATCTTGCGGGTGCCCATCGCCAGCGGGAAGTTCCACGGGGTCACGAGCACCGACGGGCCGACCGGCTCACGGGAGACCATAATGCGGTTCTTGCCATCAGTGGACTGCATGAAGTTGCCGGAGACGCGCACGGCCTCCTCGGCGAACCAGCGGAAGAACTCAGCACCGTAGGCGACCTCGCCGCGGGCCTCGGCGATGCCCTTGCCCATCTCGGCGGTCATCACCGTGGCGATGTCCTCCTGGCGCTCGATGAGCAGCTCATAGGCCCTGCGCAGGATCTCGCCGCGCTCACGCGGGGGCACGGCAGCCCATTCGGCCTGCTTCTCACCGGCGACCCGGATCGCCTCCTCGGCATCGGCTGCCGAACCGTCGGCGACAGTCGCGATGACCTCACCGGTGGCCGGGTTCTCCACGTCGATGGTCTTGCCGCCTTCGGCCTCGCGCCATTCGCCGTTGATGAAGAGACCGGTGTTGACCTTGTCCAGAATGGGCTGGATGTCCATGTTCGCCTCCTTGAGAAACGAGAGTTCGTATGAAACTGCGGGGTTCCGCTGCCAGTCTAGACCGCGGCCGCACATTGTGAAGCCGGGCTGAGCGCACATGAGACACCGCAGCGCTGACCGGCGATAGAGCCGGTCAGCTGGGTGGGGAATCAGGCGAGGTGGTCCTGCCACTGCGGGTGCTTGCCGACGTAGCGTTCGACATACGAGCACGTCGGGCGGATCCGGTAGCCGGCATCGACGGTGTCGGTCAGTGCATAGTCGACGAGCGCGCCGGCCAGCCCGCGGCCGCCCCATGCAGGGGAGACGACGGTGTGGTCGAAGTCGCGGATGCCCCCGGCATCCGCCTCACCGGACTGGTGATAGTCGGCGAACCCGATCTGCTCGCCGTCATGCCTGATGGTGTACCGGCTGGCCTCTGCATCGTGGGCCAGGGTGAAGGTCTCGGAGTCGACGGTGATGTCCATGTGCGTCCTTTCATCGGCCTACCGGCAGCCGGCTGGGAGTCCCGACCGCCTCGGAAACGGCAGTGTCCTCACCGCACGACTCTACTCCCGTCATGCGAGCGGCCCGGACGCGGGGCGATCTGCCCGCTAGGCTGGTGGGAGACCGCCGCAGGCCCAACCCGGGAGGACCCATGAAGATCATCGACGGTGACACGATTCTCGCCCACATGGATTACGGGCAGGCGATCGAGGCGCTGCGCAATGCACTGGCCGGGGACTTCGACCCTGCGAACGATTCGGCCCGGGTGTCGGCTGAGCTCAGCCGCGGCGAGTTCCTCTTCATGCCCGCCGAACTCGGCCGCTACTGCGGGTTCAAGGCCCTGACCGTCACCCCGGACAACCCCGATGACGGGCATCCGCGCATCCAGGGCAGCTACCTGCTGCTCGACTCCTACAACCACACCACCCTGGCCTACCTCGACGGGATCGCCATCACGAACATCCGCACCCCGGCCGTCTCACTGGCTGGAGTCAAGGACGCCATCGAGGAGCGGTTCCCCGACGGTGTGCGCCTGGCGCTCTACGGAGTCGGCCCGCAGGCTCTGCCGCACGTCGACGCCACCGCGGCGGTCACACAGATCCACGACGTCAAGGTCGGCGTCAAGAGCCTGGAACGCGCCGATGAGGTGCTGGCCGGCCTCGCCGACCGCGGGCTGAGCGGCTCCCCGATCCTCTCCGGCAGCGAAGGCGCCGAGCAGGCGCTGGCCGACTGCGACCTCATCATCACCGCGACATCGTCCTCCGAGCCGCTGTTCAATGCCGCGAGCATCCGCAAGGACGCGATCGTCGTGGCGATCGGCTCCCATTCCCCGGACAGCCGTGAGCTGCCGGCTGAGCTGCTCGGCCGCGGCACCGTCATCGTCGAAGCCAAGCACACCGCCGAAGCCGAATGCGGCGACCTCGTGCTGGCGATCGCGGAGAACGAGCTGACGATCGATGACGTCGTGACCTTCCGCGACGTCGTGTGCAAGGGCACCGCGATCCTCGACCCGGACAAGCCGGTCGTGTTCAAGACCTCCGGCATGTCGTGGGAGGACCTCGCGATCGCCTCAGCCGTGTACGAGGCGCTCGAACGGTGACGACACCGGCAGGAGAGGCCTTCGCCCCCGTGCAGGTGGGCGAGGCCGACATCCCCGACTGGGTCGTCCTCATCGAGTCCGCCTACCGCGGCGATGCCTCCAGGGCAGGGTGGACGACCGAGGCCGATCTGCTCGACGGACAGCGCCTCGATGCGCAGCTGGCCGCCCAGACTCTGGCCGAACCCGGCACCGTCGTGTTCCTCGTCCGCGCAGCCGACAGCACACCGCTGGCGACCGTGCAGCTCGTCGAGCGCGATGATGCCTGCGCCTACCTCGGAATGTTCGCGGTCGCCCCGGCCGCGCAGGGCACCGGCACCGGGTCGAAGCTCATGGCCTGGGCCGAGGCGTGGGTTGAGGAGAACTGGCACGCCGCCCGGATCCGGATGAGTGTCATCCGGCAGCGCAGCGAGCTCATCGCCTACTACCAGCGCCGCGGTTATGCGCCGACCGGCGAAGTCGAGCCGTTCCCCTATGGGGACGAGCGCTTCGGCATCCCCAAGCGCGACGACCTGGAATTCGCGATCCTGGAGAAGCAGCTCGGCTGAGGAGCATCAACCGATCGCGACGCGTTCGCGGTTCCGGCCCATCGGCAGGCTGAGGGCGGCGAGCGTGTGGATGATGATGCCGGCGATGAGTGCGGCCAGGGCCAGCCATGCGGCAGCCGGCATTCGCTCGCCGAGCACGATCGTGCCCATGAGGGTGGCGGCGATGAGCTGGACGAGCATGACGATCGCCGCCACCGGCGCGGCGATGCGTGTGACCGTGGTGAAGAACAGCGGATAGGCGACGAGGAACGTCAGCGTCGTCGTCCCGAATACCGAGGTGCCGCCGGTCGACAGACGCTTCGACGAAATCGTCATGAGTGCGTGTGCGGCAGCGGCAGTGACGGCCAGGCACACGCCGATGACCCACACCTCGGAGGCGGTCGCTCCGTTCGTCAGCCCGACGACACAGGCCATGGTGACCAGCGGCGGGATCATCGTCAGCCAGCCGGCGTCGTGATGCGCACATGCTTTGTCCGCCTAACCCTGTACAGGTACACTTGATGTGTCAAGGGTTAGGAGGCTCGGATGCCAATACGCGAACTTGGGCCAGCCTTCACGCTCGGGGACGCTCGCGCGGCGGGTCTCACCAAGGATCAGGTGTACTCCTTGCTCGATCGCGACGAGATCGAACGGGTGGGGCGGGGAGTCTATGTGTGTCCCGACGTCCTTCAGCCTGCGCTCACCGTGCTTGCTGCGGCAACCGCGCTTCGTCACGACGCGACGCTATGTCTGACGAGCGCTCTTGTGCACCACGAGCTCAGCGACGCGATCCCGTTCGGTTCCGACATAGCGCTGCCGCGCGGAACTCACCAGCCCGCCGGCCTCTCGAATGTGAGCTGGCATAGCTTCGACCCGGCTACTTTCGCGATCGGACGTGAATATGCAGACGCGGGAGGAGGAGCCAGGGTTGCGATCTACTCCGCAGAGCGGACCATCGTTGACGCTTTTCGGCTCATGCACCAAGAAGGCAGCGACGTTGCGTATGAGTCGCTTCGACGCTGGCTGCGACAGCGAGGCAACACGCCAGCAGGTCTGCTGAAGGTTGCGGGCTCGTTCCCGAAGGCGCTCCCTCGGATCCGTCACGCTTTGGAGGTGCTCCTGTGACTCCGCCAACGCCCTCCAGAGATACCCCAGCGGGGCGCGCGTACAACGACCTCCGTAATCTCGCCAGGCGGCAGAACCGTGACCCAGCGGAGTACATCACCCTGTACGCGCTGGAAGGCTTCTTAGCCCGACTTGCCTCGTCCGAATCTGCCACAGACTTCGTCCTTAAAGGTGGCGTGCTCATGGTGGCCTTTGCTGATCGGCGACCAACCAGGGATATCGACTTCGCGGCGCGAGGGTTCACCAACGATATCCCCGAGGTTGAAAGACGCGTCATAAGCATCCTTGCCGTTCGCCGCGATGACGGGCTCGAGTTCGATCTCGATTCCGTCAACGGAGAGCGGATCCGTGATGAAGCCGACTACAACGGTGTGCGAGTCAAAGTGACCGCACAGTTGGCGACCGCGCAGGTTGCGCTGCATATCGACGTGAACTTCGGGGACCCCATCTGGCCTGCACCCGCAGAGGCGGTCCTGCCGCTCCTATTGGGCGGCACGCTGCGCCTCCTGGGATACCCGGACCACATGGTTCTCGCAGAGAAGATCGTCACCGCCCTCGAAAGAGGAGAGCAGAACACCCGTTGGCGAGACTTCACGGATATCGCCGCCATTGCCCGCTCCCGAGTCGTCTCAGGTGCGGATCTACAGGAAGCAATCGGTGTTGTCGCCCGCTACCGGCAGGTCGAGCTGGAACCGCTTGGTCCGCTGCTGTCTCAGATGCCAGCATTCGCACAGCGCAAGTGGCAAGTCTGGCGAAAGAAGCAGAGGATCGAGCAGTCGACCCCAGTGAGATTCGCAGACCTGCTCGCAACATGTTTGGACTTCGTCGAGCCGGTCCTCGCAGGCAATACAGACCGATTGCATTGGAACTTTTCTTCTCAAGCCTGGGAAGAACCAACGTCGGTAAGTATTGAGCGTGCACTGAATAGTTCGTCGAGCCTCATTGAAGGGGAGAAGACCAGTGAACGAACAGGTACGGACTCGGCTGAGAATGGCTATAGATGACAGCGTGTGCGGCGCGAGGGCCAGCGGATCATGCGGCGCTTGATTCGAGCGGCTGCCCGTTCCGATCTGCCTCCCGGCTTTGACCGTGACCGGTGCGCTGAACTGCGTGTCGCCTCTATCGCCAGCCCGTAGTCGACTTCAGCTCATCGCGACGCGTTCGCGGTTCCGGCGCATCGGCAGGCTGCGGGCGGCGAGCGTGTGGATGATGATGCCGGCGATGAGTGCGGCCAGGGCCAGCCATGCGGCAGCCGGCATCGGCTCGCCGAGCACGATCGTGCCCATGAGGGTCGCGACGATGAGCTGGACGAGCATGACGATCGCCGCCACCGGCGCGGCGATGCGCTTGACTCCGGCGAAGAACAGCGGATAGGCAACCACCGAGGCGAAAACGGCCAGCACGGCCAGGCAGCCGATGACCGCCCACGGCCGGTCCGTGTGGCCGAGGAATCCGTTGGCTGCTGCGAACGGGGTGAGGGCGACCGAGGCGATGAGGAAGGTCAGCGTCGTCGTGCCGAACACCGAGGTGCCGCCGGTCGACAGGCGCTTCGACGAAATCGTCATGAGTGCGTGTGCTGCGGCGGCGGTGACGGCCAGGCACACGCCGATGACCGACACCTCGGCGGCGGTCGCTCCGTTCGTCAGCCCGACGACGCAGGCCATGGCGACCAGCGGCGGGATCATCGTCAGCCAGCCGGCGAGGTTGAGACGGGTGCGCAGCAGCGGCATCGACAGCACCGCCATCGCCACCGGGCTCACGGCCAGCGGCACGATCGTGCCGAGGCCGGCGCCGAGGGAGGCGACCGAGGCGTACATGAGCGACTGGGCGGCCGCGAGCGCCGAGCCGATGATGATGAGGGCGAAGCCGTGCCGGTGCATGATCGCCAGCAGGCTCGGCTCACCGCCGTGACGCTCAGGTGAGAAGACGCGGCGGGCCTCATAGGCAAGGGCGAGGATGATGCCGGCGGCGAGGAACCGCCAGAACGTCACGGTGGCAGCCGACATCGTCGAGATCGCGAAGATGAAGCCGGCGACACCGGCGCCGACTCCCCAGGTGGCAGCACCA
This sequence comes from Brevibacterium luteolum, assembly GCF_025147615.1. Lineage (NCBI taxonomy): Bacteria > Bacillati > Actinomycetota > Actinomycetes > Micrococcales > Brevibacteriaceae > Brevibacterium > Brevibacterium luteolum. The sequence goes on from NZ_JALXPM010000023.1 coordinate 6,793, forward strand.
GCAGCGACCGAGGCGACACCGGCCCAGTCGGTGCGCTCACCGACCGCCGTGGCAGGTGAGACCGGCAGGCGGGAAGCAGGCGTGAGCGTGTGCTGTGCAGGGGAGTGGACCATGAGGCTCATGGTAGGAGAAATCGGTTGGCACGCGATTGCCGCTATTGCCCTTCAGCCGAGAATCTTGGCATGATTCACTCATGGATACCATCGATCGCGCTATCATCGACCACCTGGCTCTGGACGGGCGGCTGAATAACACCGAACTGGCCGACCGGGTCGGCCTCACCCCGTCGCCGTGCCTGCGCCGGGTCCGTCGGCTCGAAGCCGAGGGCATCATCACCGGCTATCACGCCCGCATCGACCCGGCGGCGATCGACCGGGCGTGTGAGGTCATCGTCCACGTCGACATGGGCACGAAGACCAAGCAGATCGCCGAGACCTTCGAAGGTGAGCTCATCGACTGCGATGAGGTCATCGAGCTGCGCCGCATGTTCGGCAACCCCGACTACCTCGTGCGCATCGCCGTGAAGGACTTGGAGGCCGCCGAGCACTTCATCTCCCAGGTGCTCACCGCCATCGAGGGTGTCGAGCGGGTCAGTTCCCACATCACCATGAAGGTCCTCAAAGCCCCGCTGTGAGGCCGAACATGTAGATACAGCTGACGCCGGTAGGCATCGTTCGTTAACTTGTGATCATTGACGAGTAGTCGAACACATGTATATGGTGTGTGGCACAGGACACATGAGTGATGATCAAAGGAGATCACCCAATGGCTGCTGCCCCGCCAAAGTCAAGTGCGGTACTTAGTACGAACGCGCTAGGAAGTGATCTTGAGTCGATGCTCCCCCTCACGCTTCTGCGTGTGCGGGAGGCGTTCATGGTTCGCATTAGGCCTCTATTGGCCGATGCCGGCATCACTGAGGCTCAGTGGCGAACATTGCGAGTGCTTTATCGACACAACAAGCTTGATTTCGGCGAACTTGCTGACGCGGCCTTCGTTCAGCGTGCGAGCCTAACGCGGATTATTAAACAATTGGCGGATCGCTCATCGGTCACACGGACGATTAACCAGCAGGATCAACGCCAAGTAGATATTGAGCTTACTGCCATGGGGCGTGAACTAGTGGACTCGCTACTGCCGGTTATCGAGGCGACCTACGAGAAAATTGCTGATCAGGTAGGTGATCCCCACCTGATGGGCCTTCGGAATGCCTTGACTGACTTCATCGAGTCTCTCGACGGATAGGCAGCCTGACAGAACGACTTCCTCGAAGCGTAGAGGTGGACGACTTATATGGCGGTCCTGTGGAGGCAGTGACCGCGAACGTTATAGAAGGAGATTTCCATGTTTAAGAATCGAAAGACCGTCATCGCAGCGGTGAGCTCGGCAGCTACGCTAGCCATAGTCCTTTCAGCATGTGGCGAGTCCGGCGCTAGCGGGGGAAGCGACGAAAAGGTAGTTCTCGGCTTCCCCGGCGGCCTTGGACCGACGGATGTTCCCGCCGTGAAGGCGCTCGAGGTCATGAAGGACGAAGGGTGGGATACGGACTACATCGAGTTCGATTCCCCAGACGTCCAGACGCAGGCGCTTATCTCAGGCGACACAAATCTCGCATCAATGGGACCGGCCACTGTCATGGCCGCCGACGTCCAGGGCGGTTCGATGAAAATGGTGGGTGAGAACAACAGCAACGACCTGCTCATTGTGACTGCTGGTGATGTCAACGAATGCTCAGAGTTGGACGGTAAGCCAGTTGCCTATCATTCGGAAGGCTCGACCTCGACGGCGCATCTGCGAGCGTGGATAGACGACCAGTGCTCCGGTACTGAGCCTCAGTGGATGGTCATTTCAGGCTCTGGGAACCGCACAGCTGCGCTCGTCGATGGTCAGATTGCAGGAACTATCGTCCGTACCGAGGACTGGGTTGCAGGAACCGAAGGAACGAACACTGATGCTCATGTCCTCGACGAGCTCTCCGCGACACAGTCGGATCTACTCACTCAGACAATTGTAACTACAGAGGAGAACACGGATTCCGAAGCTACGGACAAATTTCTCGAAGAACTTGACAAGCAATTCCAGGCTGTAAACGAAGACCCTGAAACCTACGCGGAGGGGGCCGCCGACCTGTTGCCAAACATCGAAAACGACACACTCACGAACATCTACGCTTCGCTCGTAGAGCAAAACGTCTTCCCAGAATCGCATGAACTCTCGAAAGACAAAGTCGATGCTACCATCAGCTTTTACGAGGATTCGGAAACAATCCCAAGGGGGGAGGTCAGCAGCGAAGACGTAGCGAAACTGTGATTGGGAGAGAGGGAATACATGTCCTCGGCAATTGCTGACCCACGATCCTCACGCAACCCAATAAATCCAGGCGGAGGTCATCGAAATAATACGCCTAAAATAAGGGTCCTGCGTCTACGGCAACCCCAGACTCAGTTGAAAGCATGGGCTCTGAGGCTGATAGCTTTCGCAATTTTTGCGGGTGTTTGGCAACTCGCCGCGATAAGAGCTGACTCAATTCTAATCCCAACTTTTCTTGAGACCGTCCGTGGATTCTGGGAGCTCACGTTTACGACTGGTGAACTATGGCCGGCGTTAGGCGTATCAAACTTAGCTTTGGTAGCAGGTTTTCTAGCCGCAGTTGCCGTGTCTTTGCCCCTCGGCTTGGCAATGGCGCGCTGGCGAGTGGTTGATGACTTCTTCAATCCTTTGGTGGCAGTTAGCCTAGCGTTGCCAATCGCGCCTTTGGTGCCGGTTATCCTAGTAGCAATGGGTCTAGGTTTATTGCCTAAAGTGGTAGTAATCTTTCTCTTCAGCTGGGTGTTTATCGTTACAAACGTCCGGGCGGGGGTGCGAACTGCCGATAAGTCGCTTATCGATATGGCGCGAAGCTACGGTGCAAGCGAAGCCACGGTCTGGTGGAGGATACTCATTCCAAGTGCCCTGCCTGCGATTTTCTCGGGTTTGCGCGTTGGTCTTGGACGAGCCTTCGCAGGAATGGTGATCGTCGAGCTAATTATGTTGCCTGTCGGTATTGGTGCACTCCTGCTTGATTTCCGTGGCGATTTCCGAGCGGACCTACTCTATGCCACAGTCATTGCGGTTGTGATAGAGGCCGTGCTCATCACAGTCGTCATGCAGTTCTTTGAAAAGCGACTCTCTTCTTGGAGGTAAGAATGATCCGTATCGATAATGTGGCGCACCAGTACGAGACGAAGACCGGTGCGTTGACAACTGCGCTTACTGACGTCAACCTGACCATCGGAGACAACAAGTTCGTTACATTGCTTGGACCATCGGGCTGCGGCAAGACCACCTTGATGCGAATAATTGGTGGTCTTGTCACCCCTACTTCTGGCAATGTCGAGGTAAATGGTAAATCTGTGAACGGACCAGACACGGATTGTGCCGTTGTTTTCCAGAATTTCGCTCTCATGCCTTGGGCGACTGTTCGAGATAATGTTGCCTTTGGTTTGGAGATGAGGGGTGTTAAGAAGTCTGAGCGATATGCAGAAGCCGATAGGCAGATCGGGATAGTTGGCCTTAAGGGGTTCGAAACGAAGCTCCCGAAGGAACTCTCCGGAGGTATGCAGCAGAGGGTGGGTCTGGCTCGCGCGCTTGCTGTCAATACGAACATCATGCTTATGGACGAACCCTTTGGAGCCTTAGATCAGCAAACCCGCCGCTACATGCAGGAAGAACTCATTCGGATTTGGGAGGAGCATCGCAAGACGGTCGTGTTTGTGACTCATGACATGGAGGAGGCGGTGCTCTTAGCGGACCAGGTGGTGCTTATGTCCGCTCGACCTGGACGGATTGAAGAAGTTATTGATGTTGGCATTCCGCGTCCGCGTAATCCCGAGGCAGTGGAACGAATGCCAGAATTTATTGAGATGAAAGAGTATCTTTGGGGACGCCTTCGTGACATGTACAAGCTTAGCGAGCGTGCGTCATGAGTCTTGCAGGTGTCAAGTCGGTCGGGCCGGATGCGGATGGGTTTGAATCGAAGCGCCGCTATGGCGTGGGAAGCGTGATCGCAACTTCATGGCGAGCTTTTGGCTCGCTTCTTGTTCTCCTCGTTGTCTGGGAGGCTGTCGGTCGAGCCTCCGATGTAGTTTGGCTCCCGCCCGTTTCCAAGGTAGTGATCCAGCTAGTTGAGTTGTTTGCAACCGGGGAACTCTCGACCCATCTGTTTGCAAGTCTGTCGTCGCTGGCGATCGGTTTTTCCTTATCGTTAATCATCGGCCTCGTGGTTGGTGTATTAATGGGCTTGTTCCCATCAGTTTACACTGCCCTCGATGTTTATGTTAACGCCATGTTATTCGCGCCGTCGCTGATTTTTGCACCGATTTTTTTCGCGATTTTTGGACTATCGGATGCGACTCGTATCAGTGTCGTGGTCATGTACACGGTTTTCGTTATCATCATTAATACTGCTACCGCGGTCCGTGATGTGGAAGCTCCGCTCCTCGAAATGTCTGCTGTTTTCGGTGCAAACCGGTGGAAGACGCTTCGAAAGATCGTCATTCCGGCCTCTTATCCGCTTGTTATCGCGGGTCTGAGGTTAGGGGCTGGTCGAGCTGTGAAGGGTATGATCAATGGAGAGATCTTCATTGCCTTGGTGGGTATTGGTGGGCTTGCCGCCAAATACGGTAAGGCCTACGACTTTGTATCGCTTTGGGCGATTTCATTGTTCATCATGATCCTTGCTGTAGTAATCAATTTGGTAGTGAGTTGGCTCGAGAAGCGTTTAACTTCATGGGTCGAATGAGTCCAGGTTTCAGTGATGTTGCGGGTGCTTGGTGCGCATGCAACGTTGTGGGTCGCGGGGCTATCCTGTCTCTGCGATGATGTTCCCTGTAACCGGTGGCTTGTCTAGTGGCGCCACTTTGAGGGAAAGGTCGTGTGCATGCCGGTCTCGCCGCGGGTCCGCAGCCAGCTCAAGCTCATGGGCGCCCAGCTCTTCGCCGGCGCCGGCATCGCCTCAGGCTACGCCGTCGGCGGGCTGCTGGCCGAGCAGATCACCGGGCACACCGAGATGGCCGGGTTCGCGCAGATGGCCGTCATCCTCGGTGCCGGGCTCATCTCCTACCCGCTGGCCACCCTCGCCGGAGCGCGCGGGCGCCGCTTCGCACTCTCACTGGGCTTCGGCATCGGCGCTGCCGGCACCATCGTCGTGCTCGCCGGCGTCATCATCGCCTGGCTGCCGCTGTTCCTGGCGGGCATGCTCATGTGCGGCTCAGCGACCGCCGCCGGCCTGCAGGCCCGCTACGCCGCCGTCGACCTCGCCGATCCGGCCCGCGCGGCCCGGGCGATGTCGCTGGTCGTGTGGGCCACGACCGTCGGCTCGGTGCTCGGGCCCAACTTCACTGCCCCTGGCGCCCGGCTCGGCGAGCAGCTCGGCCTCAACCCGCTGGCCGGGCCGTATGTCATCTCGATGGTCTGCTTCGCCCTGGCCGTCGTGTGCACGGCCCTGCTGCCCGGCCGCCTGGCCCAGCAGCTTCCCGAACCGGCCGCCTCTGCAACGGTGCCGGAACAGAAAGTGGAGACCACCGCCTCGGGACCGGAGGCCACCGCGCCCGAGGCGGGTGAGACCGCCCAGCACCCGCACCCGCCCGACCGGTCGCGTTTAGGACTCATCGCCGCGCTCCGGTTCGTCGCCGCCCGGCCGATTCCGCTGTTCGCCATCATCACGATCGTCGCCGGGCAGATGATGATGACCAACGTCATGGTCATGACGCCGCTGCACATGGACCACCACGGCTTCCACCTCGGCGAGGTCGGGCTCGTCATCAGCATCCACATCGCCGGCATGTACGGGCTGTCCCCGGTCTTCGGGTGGATGGCCGACCGGTACGGCCCGTTCACCGTCATCATCACCGGCATCATCAGCTTCGTCATCACCATCATCCTCGGCGTCCTCGATGCACTGCGCGAGGTCTCCTCGATGCCGCTGCTGACGACCGCGCTGTTCCTGCTCGGGGTGTCCTGGTCGATGACGCTCATCGGTGGCTCGGCGCTCCTGAGTGCCAGTGTGCCGGCGCGGGCGAAGCTGACCCTGCAGGGCGCTTCGGATTCGGCGATGAACCTCGGCGGTGCGCTCATGGCGGCCACCGCCGGCACCGTTCTCGGGCTCGGCGGGTTCCTGTGGATCAATCTCTCAGCCTCGTTCGTGCTGCTGGCCACCGTGCTCGTCGGCCTGCGCGCAGCCCTCTACGCTCGCAGGGCGTCCCGGGCGGTGCGCGGACCCCGCCAGCCGGCCGCCACCCACCGCTGAGCGCACAGCAGCAAGGCCCCGGTCACGCGACCGGGGCCTCACTGTGTGAGCAGACTCAGACGGCCAGCCAGATGCCGAGGCCTGCGACGCCGGCGACGATGAGCGTCGACAGGGTGGCCAGCAGCACCGGCATGAACCCGAGCTTGATGAGCGACTTGATGTGCACACCCGAACCGAGGGCGAACATCGCCGCGGTCAGCGCGATCGTCTGGCCGATGCCGGCAGCAGTGACGGCCCAATCGGGCAGCCAGCCGAGCGTGCGGACGATCGCCATGGCGAGGAATCCGATGATGAACAGCGGCACGAGCGGCGGACGGGAAGCCTTGACCTCCGAGTCCGGGCCCGGGGTCAGCGCCGAAGCCGAGGAGCGGCGCACCGAGATCGCCAGGATCGCGACGATCGGGGCGAGCATGAGCACGCGGGCGAGCTTGACGACGACAGCGACCTTGAGCGCCTCGGGACCGATGATCCCGCCGATCGCCACCACCTGGGCGACCTCGTGGGTCGACGCGCCGGCCCACATGCCGGCGGTCTCCTCACCCAGCCCCAGCAGCCCGGCGATGAGCGGGACGGCTGCGATCATGAGGGTGCCGAAGAGCACGACGAGGGCGATCGCGGCGGCGACGTCCTCCTTGCGGGCGCGGACCGTCGATTCGACACCGGCGATCGCAGCGGCACCGCAGATCGAGAAGCCGCAGCCGATGAGCAGTGACAGATCCCGGCCCATGCCGAGCGCGCGGCCGAGCCCGATCGTGCCGAGCATGCCGATGGTGACAACGGCGATGACGACGAGGATCATCTTCCAGCCCAGCGACACAATGTCACCCAGCACCAGCTGCGCACCGAGGAGGATGATGCCCAGGCGCAGGATCTTCTTCGAGGAGAACTGCATGCCCGGAGCCCACGACGCCGGCAGATCGCCCATGACATTGCGCAGCACGATGCCGAGGATGATCGCGATGAGCAGCGCGGAGGCCAGCGGCACGAAGTGCGCGATCCCCATCGCCACCGGCGTGGCCGCGGCACACACGAGCAGCCCGGGGAGGAACTTCCCGAGGCGGTGGTCGGTCAGCTTGTTGCCGGACCCGTGCGGGGCCTGCGGGCTGGAGGCTGCTGGGCGTGCCGGGGCGGCAGTCGCGCCTGCCCGGGTCGTCGTCGAGTCGTTGTTCTCTGCCATGCCCTCCACTTTGGGGGAGCAGGCGGCCGGTCAGTAGGCCCCAGTTCCGTCCCACCCTCATATGAACTTGATATGACCGCCTGCTGGGCGCACACTTGAGACCATGACCTCGCCCGATGATGCGCACCCGCCTGCCGGCCGCCTGCCCGACCCGCAGGTGCTGGCCCTGCTCGTCGAACTCGACCGGCACACCACCTCGATCGGGCAGGCCGCCCGGGCCCTCGACCTGGCCCAGCCGAACGCCTCTAGGATGCTGCGCACCTTCGAACGCGAATCCGGCATCCCGCTGCTCAACCGCAGCCCGCGCGGCACCAAGCTCACCCCGCAGGGCCAGGCGCTCGCCGCCTGGGCTGCAGAGATCATGACCGGTTACGACCACCTGCTCTCCGGGATGGCGGCACTGCGCCGCGAGGTCGGCGCGCGCGTGCGGGTGAGCGCGTCGATGACGATCGCCGAGCACCTGCTGCCGCAGTGGCTCGAGCGCTTCCGCACCAACCATCCGAATGCCGATGTCGGCATGAGCATCTGCAACACGACCGCCGTGTGCGCCAACGTCCGCGAGGGCAGCTGCGACATCGGGCTCATCGAATCGACCCGCGTGCCCGATGACCTCACTGCCCACCCGATCGGCACTGACACGCTTGTCATCGTCGCAGCTCCTACCGTGGCTGCTCAGTTCGCCGCGCCCGAGGCGGTCGACGCCGCCCAGCTCGCCGCCCGTCCGCTCGTGGTTCGGGAGGAGGGCTCGGGCACCCGCGAGGTCATCGAAGCAGCTTTGCGCAGTGCTGGGGGAGTGCAGGTGGCAGCGGCGTTTCCTTCGAATGCCGCCGTCAAAGTCGCCGCGCTCGCAGGCCTCGCCCCGGCGGCGATCTCACGCTTGGCCGTCGAGTCCGAGCTGCGCACCGGCAGCCTCGTCGAGGTGCCGGTCACAGATGAGGTGCGGCTGTCCCGGCCGCTGCATGCCCTGTGGGCGAAGGGTCCGCGGCTGCGCGGGGCAGCCGCGGACTTCCTCGCGCTCATCAGTGCGGAGTGACCGCGCGCCTCACTCTGGCCGGTGAATACTGAGCCGCCCCCGCGTATGGTGGCTGCGGGGGCGGCATGAGTATCAGTTAGAGAGCAGTTTATCCAGGATTCGGTTTCTGGATCCTCGGTTGAAACCTTCAAAGTACGTGCTGTGTGTGACCTTGACCGTTTCGATCGAGTCAGACCCAACAAGGACGATATCGACTGCGCTCGAGTCACGGTACTTGGCTTCCCGGACGGCATATTCTTCGACAGCACGCTCGGCGTCATCACCGAAGTCGAGCTGCTCGAGGAGCTCGTCCTTGGCATGGTCAAAGACCAGCAAGAAATGCTTGATTCCGCTCATTCTTCCTCCTCAGCCGTGCCTAGAACCGCATCTACCTGGATCCACAGGGACTCGAACTCGGCGCTGAGATGCGCTGGCGGAGTCGTTCCCTCGTCCTCATGAGCGTACAACTCAGACAGAACGCGGGCAAACCTCTGAATAACGTGATCTTTTGAATCCTGTTTGAAGTTCTCACCGAGTTGTCCTGAGAACCCTTCTACCATCTGAGCCCACGCATGCATCCTTCTAGATCTCAGTTGTACCTCCAGGTGAAGGCCTGATTCGGAGACCACGACATGGATTGCCCGATAACCGGAATCTCTGGGACAGGATATGTAGTCTCGTCGGTCCACGATTCGGTCGGACCAGCGGTCGCAGAGTGCGGAGTCATAACGGATCAAGTTTGCCAACGAATCTACGACAACCCGTAGACCACCGATATCTTGCATTCGTGAGAAATCTAGCCCGGGTTCTCGGATGCACAGCTTCTCCACGATTGTTGCTTCTCTCTTGAGCCGTTGAGTCACGCTGGCTTCGATGCTGAGCTGAGACGCGAGGCTTCTCAGCTCGGTGTTCAGATCGACCATCGGCCGGTTGAAGCGGGATCGATGAGCTTGCATCGTCCTGATAGCGCCCTGAAACTCCTCTAAGGTCGCTTCACCGCGCATGTACTTGCGCATGATCGAGCCAGCTTTGCGGAGGGCAGACCTCGAAGGAGGTGGAGAAGTTCCTGTGTTCATGCCTGTCAGCCTAAGACGAGGCACGGACGTTGGGCGTGTCCGCCGCCTAGCTCAGACTGCTGATCGTCCGATTCTCGCTCTCGCTCACGTGGACGAAATGCCTCACCCCGGCCGGTGTTCGGTGAAGACCTCCTCGAACACGGCGGTGCCGAACTTCCGGTAGTCGGTGTCGTCGTCGTACCACTCATCGAGGTCCTCAACCCCGCCGCCGTCGGTGAAGCCGAGCTCCTCGATCCGCGTACTCCACTTCTCACCGGCAGCGCTCATGTCATCGGCAAGGCTGTCCTGCCCGGCCTGCTCACCGGCTTCACGGCTCATCTGCTGCGTCTGCTCACCGAGTTCCTTCTGCACCTCGGACGGGAACTCGGTGATGGTCCCGCCGGCATCCTTGACCGCCCCGACTGCCACAGCATTGCCGCCGACGGAGACCTGCATCTGCCCGTCGAAGGCGGCGATCATCGCATCGTAGATGACCTGCTGGTAGGCAAGCGGCAGCTCACGGTAGGTCTTGCCCGCCATATACGCCCCAGGGGAGCGGGAGAAGCTGTGCTCGGTCGGATACGCGATGTGCTTGGCGACATCGAACATGCCCGACTCGGCTGCCGGGATGAGCTGGCCGAGGTCGCAGTCGATGGTGTTGCGCTGCAGCGCCTCATAGGTCTCTGGGAACGGCAGCGACACCGGAGTCGCACCGAGGTTCTGGATCTGCTCGGACTGGGCCGAGGATCCGATCCGGATCTGCCGTCCGTCGAAGTCCTCAGCAGTCTCCAGCGGGTCGGTGCAGATCGTGTAGTACCCGCCAGAGGCAATGAGCGGGATGAGCGGGCTCAGCCCCTGCGCCTCGAACTCCTCGACCAGCGCATCGGAGCCCCACGCCACCTCGGCGCCGGCGGCATTGGCGACGAGCTCACCGGCGTACGGCGAGCTCGGCAGCAGCGCAAGCGCGGTGCTCATCGCATCGAAGGCGGGGAACTCGGCCGGGTCGTAGGCCGGCAGCGTGAAGGCCAGGTCGACGCGTCCGTCGGCGAGGGCATCGTGGACTTCGGTGTAGCCGGCGATCGCCTGGCCCCATACGATGTCGACGCTGATCTTGCCGCCGGAGCGCTTCTCGATCTCCTCGGCCAGCACCGTGCCGCCGGGCGCCATGACGGACTTCTCGCTGGCAGCCGTTGGCTGGTAGGTGATCGTCACCGGGTCGAGATCGGCCAGAGCCGCATCGACGTCGGTCTGTTCGGCCCCGAAGTCGAAGCCGCTGCCGGCGCCTGCACTGTTCGTCGACGGGCCGCCGGCCGATCCTGCGCATCCGGCCAGCATGACAGCCGCCGAGGCGGCCGCGGTGGCGAGCAGACGGCGAGCGAGGGTCGGGCGGGGAGATGATCCGGAGGCAGGCAGTCGTGTCATGTCAAACATCTTATGGACAGCGCACGCGCAGCGGTCTATGAGAGTCCTCACATACCGCTGCGCGTGCGTGCCGGTCAGCTGTTCAGCGTCCAAGCGCTGAGCCGCCCAGGCGCTGTGCCGCCCAGGCGACGTGCCGGTCAGCTCGGGCGGTGCTCGATCGCCTTGCCGTTTTCGTAGTTGTGCTTGGCGAACTCGGTGTAGTCGGTGTCCTTGTCGTACCACTCGTCGAAGTCACCGGTCTCACCGTCGTCGACGTAGCCGAGGTCCTCGATCGCGCGCTGCTGGCGGTTAGTCGCCTCGGCGATCGCGTCGACGTTCTCCTGGCTCAGCTTGCCGTCGGTGACGGCCTGCTTGATGAGCTCCTGGGAGTACTCGCCGACGTTGTCCTGCACATCATCGTCGAACGGCTCGACCTCACCACCGGCTGCCTTCGCCTGGCTGATGGCATCGGCGTTGCCGTCGATGACGGCCTTCATGCCACCGGAGGCGGCCAGGGCATTCGAGTCGAAGATGATCTGCTGGTAGGCCAGCGGAAGCTCCGTGAACGTCTGGCCGGCCAGGTAGGCGCCGGCTGTGCGCGAGAAGGAGTGGTCGGTGGTGTAGCCGAGGTTCGGTGCGACATCGAAGATGCCGGACTCTGCCGAGGGCACGAGCTGGCCGAGCGTGCAGTCGACGGTGCCGCGCTGCAGCGCCTCATACGTCTCCGGGTACGGCAGCGAGACCGGAGAGCCGCCGAGCTTCGTCACCTGCGCAGCCTGTGCCTGCGAGGCGATGCGGATCTGGCGTCCCTTCCAGTCATCGGCAGAGGAGGTCGGCTCAGCGCACACGTTGTAGTACCCGCCCGAGGCAGCGAACGGCGTGAGCGGGACGAGGCCCTTGGACTCGTATTCCTCGATCGCCTCCGGGATCTGCCAGGCGATGTCGCTGCCGACGGCGTTGGTCACGAGCTCGCCGGCGAACGGCGAGGCCGGCTGGTCGGCCATCGCGGTGCCGATCGCATCGATGACCGGGAACTCATCGGGGAAGTAGCCCGGCAGCGTATAGGCCACGTCGACACGACCGTCGGCCAGGGCGTCATGCACCTCAGCGTAGGAGGCGATCGCCTGACCCCACACGATGTCGACGGTGATCTTGCCGCCGGAGCGCTCCTCGACGAGCTCCTTGAACACGGTGCCTGTCGGGGCCATGACCGACTGCGCGCTGGCCGAGGAGGGCTGGTACTTGATGGTGACCGGGTCGAGATCCTTGATGAGCTCATCGACCTCGGACTGGTCGGCGCCGTACTCGAAGCCGTCACCGCCGCCTTCGCCTCCGCCGCCCCCGCCGGCGCTGCCGGCACAGGCGCCCAGCGTCAGTGTGAGTGCGGCGCCGGCAGCCAGGGCACCGGTGGCGTGCGCCCGCCGCGTCTTCATCAGGTGGGTTGTCACGAGAGTCTCCTTCTCTTCCTGCGCCGGGTCAAGCCCCAGCAGGCTGTGCCGGCAGCGCCGCCGGCGGTGTGGGTCGGGGTCTGGCGCCGGGTGGCAGCAGACCGAACGGTTGAGTCGGGAAGTCATCGTCAGCCGCCGGCTGGGTTCATCTGGGCCGGCAGCCAGGTCGCCATCTCCGGGAACAGGATCATGAGGGCGAGGAACAGCACGGCGATCGGCAGGAACCACAGCAGTGCAGTGAACACGTCCTTGAGGGTGATCGTGTGCCCGAGGTTGACCTCCGGCGCCTTGGCGATGTTGTGGACGATGTAGGACAGGATGCCCACCGGCGGGGTGATCATGCCGAGCTCGCCCAGCAGGACGACGAACACCCCGAACCACAGCGCCGAGACGTCCATCGCGTCGAGGGTCGGCAGCAGGATCGGGATCGTCAGCAGCATCATCGACAGGGTGTCGAAGAACATGCCCATGATGAGGTAGACGACCACGAGCACGAGCAGGAAGCTGATGCGCGAGAGCCCGAGGTCGGTGATGAATCCGGTGATCATCGGCGCCAGGCCGGTGATGGCCAGCAGCTTCGTCAGCATCTCCGCGCCGATCATGATGAAGAAGATCGCAGCTGTTGCGCTCACCGTCGAGATCGCAGCCTGCGACACGCGGGTGAGCGGCTTGTCGCGGCGGGTGTAGAGCAGGCACAGCAGCAGGGCTGCGAACGCGGCGGCCGCACCGGCCTCGGTCGGGGTGAAGGCACCGGAGAACATGCCGCCGAAGAGCACGATGAGGATGAGCGGGAAGCCCCAGATGTCACCAAGGGAACGGAACCGGTCCCGCCAGGTCGAGGCCACCGCCTCGGTGCCGGTTCCTGTGCCCTTGCCCACCAGAGCCGGGGCGAAGAGACCGAGGAGGAAGATGAAGACGGCGAAGGTGACCGCCAGCAGGATGCCCGGCAGGGTGCCGGCGATGAGCTGCGGGCCGACCGGCACCGAGGCGATGCCGGCATACACGACGAGCAGGATCGACGGCGGGATGAGGTTGCCGGGCAGGCCGGCGACGATGACGGTGCCCACGGCCACCCGCCGGTCATAGCCGGCACGCAGCATCTCCGGGATGCCGGCCCGGCCAAGCGCATATGTCATGCCGATCGTCGAGCCGGACACTGAGGACAGGCCCGCACCGGCGGCGGTCGTGCCGATGCCGATGCCGCCGGGCAGCCACGAGAACCAGTGATCGGCAGCCCGGTAGATCTTCGACGTCAGCCCCGACTGAGTCAGCAGCATGCCCATGAAGATGAACATCGGCAGCACCGAGTACGACCACTGCGAGACCGAATGGAACGGCGAGGTCGAGAGGATGTTGACGGTGGCTGGGATGCCGGAGAGGGCATAGACGCCGATGAGGCTGGGCACCGCGAGTGCGATCGCGGCAGGCACGGCGAGGAAGAGCAGGATGAGCATCATCGCGATGCACCACATGCCGGCGATCTGCGGGGTGGGGCTGGTGAACAGCCCGGCGAGGCAGCCGGCGAAGAGCGCCAGGCCGATGCCGAGAGTCAGCCAGCTGCCGCGGCCGGCGCGGGCTTCCTGGGCGGCACGCGCCTCGGCCTTCTTGTCGGCGGGCAGCAGCTGAGTGGGGGAGATGGTCATGGCCTGCCTCAGATGATGGTCTCTTCGATGTCCCGTTCGGCCGTCTCACCGGTGAGCGGATTGACCTCGGGATTGCGGGTGCGGGCGGTGATGATGATGTCGACGACGAACAGTGCGGCGAGCATGGCGAACACGACCGGGACGAGGAAGTACACCGGCCAGGCAATGATGTCGGTGACACCTGCGGTCGCGCCCATGTCCATGCGCTTGAACGCCTCCTTGAGCCCGAACCAGGCGAAGCCGATGCTCACGAGTGCGCCGAGGGCGTAGCCGAAGATCTTCGTGATCGCCTGCGGCAGCGGGGCGAGCCGGTCTGAGAGGAGGGAGACGGTGATGTGCTCCTTCTGCAGCTGTGCGGCCGGAATGCCGAGGAGGGCGACGAAGGGCAGGTACCAGAAGGCGACGATCTCGTTGGTGCCGAAGATCGGGGCATTGAAGAGGAACCGCGACAGTGCGTGGACGACGATGTGGGCCATCATGAGTACGACGGCGATCGCGGTGAGGATCGACAGGGATCTGTCGAGCAGTGCGTTGAGCCTGGACACCAGTGTCACCTCGGTTCGTATCACGGTTCGTCGCCCGCTGGTGCGGGCGCCACGGCGTCAGCTGAAGTTGACGTTGGTATCAAGTTAATGATTGTTCAGCCAGTTTTCAAGAACTTTCTATGACCTGTGACACAGCCGAGACAGGTGGCCGCCGCAGGCTCGATGAGACGGCGACGGCCGGGGCAGTCCTGCTGCCCCGGCCGTGCCGGTGACGGTGCCGCGCCCGAGGCGGTGGCTGGGTTTCCAGCTGTGCGTCAGGAGTGGCGTCAGAGGAGTTCGAGGATGGTGGCGTTGGCCTGGCCGCCGCCTTCGCACATCGTCTGCAGGCCGTACCTGATGCCCTTGTCGGCCATGTGGTGGACCATCGTCGTCATGAGGCGGGCGCCCGAGCCGCCGAGCGGGTGGCCCAGTGCGATCGCTCCGCCGTTGGGGTTCATGAGCTTTGTGTCTGCCTCGAGGTCCTTGGCCCAGGCCAGTGGCACCGAGGCGAAGGCCTCGTTGACTTCGAAGACGCCGATGTCTGACATCGACAGCCCCGAGCGTCTGACGGCCTTCTGGGTCGCTGGGATCGGGCCGGTGAGCATGATGACCGGATCAGTTCCGGCCAGCACCGCGGTGTGCACACGGGCGATCGGCGTGAGTCCGAGCTCGCGGGCCTTTTCCGAGGTCATCATGAGCAGTGCTGCTGATCCGTCGGAGATCTGGGAGGCGTTGCCGGCGGTGATGACGCCGTCTTCGCGGAAGACGGTCTTGAGCTTCGCCAGGCCCTCGACGGTGCCGCCGCGGCGGATGCCCTCATCAGCGGTGATGGTGCCGTGCTCGGTCTCGACCGGCACGATCTGCGATTCGAAGGCACCGGCATCGGTGGCCGCGGCTGCCCGTTCGTGGGATTCGATCGCGAACTCATCGAGCTGCGTGCGGTCGAAACCCCACTGCTCGGCGATCATCTCTGCGCCGATCCCCTGGTTGGGGAACACACCGTCGTAGCGGGCGAGGAAGCGCTCGCCGTAGGGGCTCTTGCCCATGAGCGAGGAGCCCATCGGGTTGCGCGACATCGATTCGACGCCGCCGGCGATGACGGCATCGTAATGGCCGGCGATGAGTCCGGCGGCGGCGAAGTGCACCGACTGCTGGGACGAGCCGCACTGGCGGTCGACTGTGACGCCGGGCACCGACTCCGGCAAGCCCGCCGACAGGGCTGCGGTGCGGGCGATGTCACCGGTCTGTTCGCCGGCCTGGGTGACGTTGCCCCAGATGACATCGTCGATGACGACCGGGTCGATGCCGGTGGTCGTCACGAGGTCCTCGATGACGAGGGCCGAAAGGTCAGCGGGGTGGATGCCGGAGAGTACGCCTTCGCGCTTACCGGTCGGGGTGCGGCGGGCGGCGACGATGACTGCGTCGTTCATGTGGACTCCTTTGGAGCGGTGCAGTGGGTGTGACCGAGCTCAACTGTAGCCAGCCGTCCACCGGCCTCTGCGAACGGGGTCACGCTGTGGTGGTCAGGCGAATGATTCCGGGGTGAAGCCTGCCGCAGCGAAGGCCTTCTCGTACACCTCGGCCGGCAGATCGATCCACAGCCCGGTCGAGCGCGCGCACACCTTGCCATCGTGCCGGATCTCGCCGACCATGTGCTTCTTGCGGCCCTCAACCCGGTCGACCCAGGCGACGACGGTGACCTCTGCCCCGAGCGGGGTGCCGTCGAAGTAGTCGATCGACAGCATCCGGGTCAGCGCCGGCGGCGGGGCATCAGTGTTGGCGGCAGCTCCCATGACGTGATCGAGCAGCATCGCCACGACCCCGCCGTGCGCTCGCTGCGGTGGGCCCTCATAGGGTGCGCTCAGCGTTACGGTGCCCTCAGCGCGGCCGTCTGAGTAGCTGAGCTCCATCGGCGGGGCGATCGGGTTGCGCAGCGAGGTCACCGGGCTGCGGTCGTTGGGCAGGTAGGACTCTCGGGCGCCGTGCGCCGGTGCCGCCTGCGACGGATCGGCGGCCAGTGCCTGAAGCTGCCCGGCCAGCTCCCCGACCCGTGCGGCCACAGACGCCTCGTCACCGGTGGCCACGAGCACGTCGATGAGCTCGCGGGTCAGCTCAGCTGTGTGTGCGATATAGGGGGTGACCTGGGACTGGTTGTGACGGTTCATCTCACTCCTCGCAGGCTTTGCGTCCCACCTCTTCTTGTGTGAGACAGATCAAGCCAGTAGTCTGCTGAACAATCGTTCGATACCGGATTCAATCTAGCTGCCGGCATCGACCGTGGCAAGGGCGCACTCGCCCTGCTGGCACAGTCTCACGGCGAAAAGGGAGAGTATGAAGGCCATCCACGTCACCCGCCTCGACGGCCCGGGCGCAGTCGAGCTGCAGGACGCACCCGCACCGTCCCCGGCCGAAGGCGAAGTCCTCATTGAGGTCGCCTGCGCCGGGGTCACCTTCCCCGAGCTGCTCCAGACTTACGGGCAGTACCAGACCAAGCACGAACCGCCCTTCATCCTCGGTTCCGAACTCGCCGGCACCGTCGTCGAATCCCGTTCCTCCCGTTTCGCCCCCGGTGACCGGGTCGCTGCGATCATCCCGAGCGGGGCGTTCGCCCAGTTCGCCACCGCACCCGAGGCTATGGTTCTGCCTCTGCCTGAGGAGCTCTCCTTGGAGGCTGCGGCCGGGATGCCGATGAACGTCCTGACCGCCGACTTCGCCCTGCGCACCCGCGGGAACCTGCAGCCGGGTCAGCGCGTCCTCATCCACGGTGCGGCCGGCGGCCTCGGCTCGGCCTGCGTGCAGATCGCCCTGGCAATGGGGGCTGAGGTCATCGCGGTGGTCTCCAGTGATGAGAAGGCCGCGATGGTCACCGAACTCGGCGCCCAGCACGTCGTGCGCGCCGACGGCTTCAAAGACGCCGTCAAGGACATCGCCCCACGCGGCGTCGACGTGGTCGTCGACCCCGTCGGCGGGGACCGCTTCACCGACTCCCTGCGGTGTCTGGCCCGTTTCGGCACACTGCTCGTGCTCGGGTTCACCGCAGGCTCGATCCCGGAGGTCAAAGTCAACCGGCTGCTGCTCAACAACATCTCCGTCGCTGGCGTCGGCTGGGGCGCCGCCCTGCCGTCCGACCCGCTCATGGCCCAGAAGCAGTGGGCCCACCTGCGCGAATACCTCGCAAACGGCCAGCTCAACCCCCACATCCACGCCCGCTTCAGCCTCGACCAGGCCGCAGCGGCGATCACCGAGCTGGAGAACCGCTCGGTGATCGGCAAAGTCATTCTCGACATCCAGGAGGACCCCCATGGCTGAGGAGCTCGACGTCACCCTCGACGCCGGCGTCATGACGATCCGGTTCAACCGCCCACAGGCGCTCAACGCACTCACCCGAGACACCGTCATCGCCCTCAACACAGCACTCGAGCGCGCCGCTGAAGAGGCCCGCGCCGTCATCCTCACCGGCGACGCACGCGCCTTCTGCTCCGGAGCTGACGTCTCAGCGATGACCGACGGCGAGCTCAAGGGCGTCGGCCTCGACGTCATCAACGAGGCGATCGGCAAGATCCGCGACCTGCGCGTGCCCACCGTCGCCGCCGTCTCCGGCCCGGCCGCCGGTGTCGGTTGTTCGTTCGCGCTCATCTGCGACTACGTCATCATGAGCGAGAAGTCCTACCTCATGCTCGCCTTCACCCGCATCGGCCTCATGCCCGACGGCGGCTCGACCGCACTCGTCGCCGCCTCCGCCGGCCGCCACCGTGCCCTGCGCATGGCCCTGACCGGCGAGAAGGTCCACGCCGTCCAGGCTCACGACTGGGGCCTGGCCACCGAGGTCACCGCACCCGAGGCGTACCTCACCCGGGCACAGGAGATCGCCTCCCAGCTCGCCGCCGGCCCCACCCTGGCACTCGGCGAGACCGAATGGGCGATCAACCAGGCAACCCTGCACGAACTCGACGCAGCCCTGAACCGCGAGGCCACTGGCCAGGACATGCTCAAGGACTCCGCCGATGCCGCCGAAGGCGTCACGGCGTTCCTCGCCAAGCGCACCCCGGAATTCCGCGGCGCCTGAACCTCTCAGCCGCTGCACCCGCACCAATCGCATGACATGAAAGGCGCACCCTCATGCTCACCGGCAACCGCTCGACCATGGGCGATGACTACCAGCTCAACCTCACCACCTTCCTCCGGCATGCCAACCGGACGTTCTCCGATGCACCAGTGACCTACCGCGATCTGGCCGGTCAGTGGCACCAGTCGGACTACGGCGAAGAGTACGTCCGCATCAGCCAGCTCGCCCACGCCCTCGATGAGCTCGGGATCGGTGCCGGCAGCACCGTCGGGGTCATGGACTGGAACTCCCGCCGCCACTTCGAGCTGTACTTCGGTGTGCCGTGCGTGGCGGCGACGATGTTGCAGCTGAATCTGCGCCTGGCGGTTCCCGACCTCGCCTATGTCGTCAACCATTCGCAGACGGACTGGGTCTTCGTCGACGAATCGCTGCTGCCGCTGGCCGAGGCGTTCGCCCCGTCGACCTACGTCAAGGGCTGGGTGGTGCTCACCGACAAGCCGCAGAGCGAGATCGAAACGAGCCTGGAGAACGTGTACTCCTATGAGGAGCTCATCTCCGGCAAGCCCACCGACTACGACTGGCAGGTCATCGACGAGAACACCGCCGCCTATGCCGGCTACACCACCGGCACGACCGGCAAGCCCAAGGGGGTGTTCTACTCCCACCGCGGCATGTATCTGCACACGATGGCCTCGCTGGCCGGCCTCCAGGTCGACTACACCGACGTCGTCATGCCGATCACGCCGATGTTCCACGTCATCTCGTGGGGCTTCCCCCAGACGGCGCTGGCCGCCGGCGCCGGTGTCGTGCTGCCGGGCCGCTTCGCTGCTACGGATATCACCCCGGTGGCCGAGGGGTTCACCCGTTTCGGCGTCACCGTCGCCAACGCAGCACCGGCCCTGCTGACTCCGCTGTTCGAGCACTTCAAGGCTCTCGACACCCCGCCGGACCTCTCTAGCACCCGGGTGGTCTCAGGTGCCAGCGAACCGCCCCTGGCGCTGCTCAAGGGTCTGACCGACCTCACCGGCGTCAGGGTCATCCACGCCTACGGTGCGACGGAGACGACGCCGCTGGTGACCGTCAACTGGCATCTCAAGCCCGGCATGGAGCTCAGCGAGGACGAGGTGTGGGATCTGCAGCGCTACCAAGGTCTGCCGGTCACCGGCATCGACGTCAAGATCGTCGACCCGGCCGGAGCCGAGGTGCCGGCCGGTGAACAGGGCGAGGTGCTCTTCCGCGGACCGTGGATCACGAGCAGCTACCACAACCTCGACGACAGCGCTGAGAGGTTCATGGACGGCTGGTGGCGCTCCGGCGACGCCGGACTGCTGACCGAGCAGGGCTACCTCAAGCTCACCGACCGCCTCAAGGACGTCATCAAGTCCGGCGGCGAGTGGATCTCCTCAATCGACATGGAGAATGCGCTGCTCGATCACCCGCAGGTCGCCGAGGCCGCGGTCATCGCGGTGCCCGACCCCAAGTGGGATGAGCGCCCAGTCGCCTATGTCGTCGCCCGCGAAGACGGTGTGACGAAGGACAGCATCCTCGCCGTCCTCGCCGACCGGTTCGCCAAGTGGCAGCTGCCCGATGACGTCGTCTTCTGCGAGGAGCTGCCGCGCACCTCAGTGGGCAAGCTGGACAAGAAGCTGCTGCGCAGTCAGCACCAGCAGCAGGACTGACCCCAAACACAGAGGAGCCATCCTTCCCATGCCGACGTCGGCACGGGAAGGATGGCTCTTTTTCGTTCTTGTCAGCCCAAAGGCTGGTCGAATATTGACCTTGATCCGCACCCGGGACCGTCACTTTGTGACCGGCCTTCTGCCGGGAAGCACAGGCGCGCAGATCGCAGGCTCGCAGACTGGCTGCGCCAGCTCACCCGTCACGGGTGGATGAGCAGGTACACCCCGTCGCGGCGGCAGGTGACGATCTCCCAGCCGTCGGACATCAGGCCGGTGAACGTGTCGCGCAGCGCCATCCGCCAGCGGGTCGCCAGCTCCGGGTCGACGCCGCGCAGCGACTCGATGTCGCTGGGGATCCGCACGCCGACGACCTCGCATTCTCGCGGCACGTCGCTCAGCCGCGGCTCACCGTCGACGGTGTCGAGGGCGAAGACCGGCTCAGCCTCCTCCAGTACCGCCGGCAGCGGCGGGCGCTTTGGCAGGTCGAGCCGCCAGGACACGAGCATCCGGTCTGAGGCCTGGCCCTCGTTGACGCCGTCGCGCATCTGGCCGTAGAAGTCCTCGTAGTAGTCCAGCGCATTGACGCCGAGCCGGCTGAAGTTGAAGTAGGCGTTGCGGGCGATGAGCGGATCGAACGTCCACGTCATCTGTTTGATCCCGTGGTTGAGGCACCACAGCCGCTGGTGCAGCTTCATCGCCGCACCGGTGCCGCGGCCCACCTGTTCGTGGCGCACACCGGCGATGTGCGAGTGCATCATCTTGCCCAGCGGCTGGCCGAAGAACCCGATCGTCACGCCGATGAGCGAGTCGTCCTCAACATCGAAGGCCCCGGCGACGTAGTTGCCGGCATGGGCCAGCGCCACGATGAGCCCGGGCTCGAGCTGGGTGGTGCCGGCTCTGCCGACGTTCCACACCTCATCGAGCAGCAGCGAGGCCTCGGCCGCCTCAGCGGCGGTCTGCAGGCAGCGCATGACGACACCGGCTGACTCCTGCGCCTGGGCGAGCTGTTCCTCGGCTCCGGCGATGATGTTCGCATTGCTCATGGACTTATTATTCCACGCCAGCGAACTGCCGTCAGGCTGCCGGCCATCCCGCGAGCCGGGCGGGGTCGAAATGTGGCAGGCAGCGGTGTACGTTTGCCCATATGCTCACCGAGACCCCGTTGACTGCCGCCATCATCGGCGCCGGCACGATCGGCCTGTCCTGGGCTAGGCTGTTCGCCTCCCACGGGCACCGCGTGCGCCTGTTCGATCCCCGCCCGGATCTCGACACGGTCGCCGAGAGGCTGGCCGCTGAGACCGAGGCACCGATCGAGGTCTGCCAGTGCCTGACCGAGGCGGTGGGCGGCGCTGACCTGGTGCAGGAGTCCGGGCCGGAGAACCTCGAAGCGAAAATCCAGATGTTCGCTGACCTCGTCGACGCCGCCCCGGCTGACTGTGTGCTTGCCTCATCGTCCTCCGCGCTGCTGCCGACGAAGATCGCTGCGCGTCTGTCCGACGAGGCAGCCGCCCGCATCCTCATCAGCCACCCGTACAACCCGCCGCACGTCATGCCCCTGGTCGAGGTCGTCCCCGGTGAGCGCACCGCGCCCGAGGTGGTGGCTGCCCTCCGCGAGTTCCTCGTCACCTTGGGCCGTGTCCCGGTCGTGCTCGAGAAGGAAGCCCCCGGTTTCGTCGGCAACCGTCTGCAGAACGCCCTGCTGCGCGAGGCCACCCACATCGTCGAAGCCGGCATCGCCAGTGCCGAAGATGTCGACACCGTGCTGAAGAACTCGCTCGGCATGCGCTGGGCTGCCGTCGGGTTGTTCGGCGGCCTACACCTGGGTGGGGGAGAGGCCGGGTTCCGGGGGCTCATGGAGCACATCGGGCCGTCGTTCGCGCAGATCGACGTGACCGAACCGGAGATGTCGGCCGAAGGCATGGAACCGGTCTTCGAACAGGTCGAGCGGGCCTACCCGTCAGCCGAGGCGCTCACGGCCGAACGTGACCGCATGCAGGAGGGCATCCTGCGCCTGCGCGCCGAGGTCGAGTCCGGTGACGCACCCGAACCCGCCGACAACTGGGACGACGAGCCCGAGGAGTGAGGCCGAGCCTGCAGAGTGAGGCCGAGCCTGCAGAGTGAGCACGGTGGGCTGGCTCAGATCCGCACGGCCTGCGCGGCCTGACTCAGACTGCCGCGCGGTAGAAGTACGTCGTCCGGTTCGTGATGAGCCCGGCATCGTCGAAGGTGAGGAAGTCGGCGAACCGCTCGCTGGCCTCCGAACCGTCCTTGAGCGTGCCGGCGAACGATCCCTGCACAGCAGCCTGCTGGCCGGACACCAGCACCTCGGTGACGGTGTGCTTGCCTGAGACGATGATCCGCTCACCGTGGTAGAAGTCGGTGATCGCCTGCCCGACCATCGTCGGGTAGCCCGGCCGGTCATAGCTGGCGTCGGCGGCGAACAGCGCCGATGTCGCATCGGCATCACCGGAGTCGACAGTGGCGTAGTAGCGGGCGGCGAGTTCTTCGATGCTGTGCCTCTCAGCGGTCACGATCGGTCCTCTCAACAGGTGGCGGGACGGAGTCTCAGCGCCAGTCTACGCCGGTTGAACAGCAGGCCCAGCGGCGACTAGCGTGGGCATCAACCGCCGGTGCACAGGCCGGCCTGCACCGTCGCAGCCTTAGGTACGCGGTCCGCGACGGTCGAGTGAAAGGAATCACAGATGTCGCAGTATGCAGTCGTCAATCCCGCCACCGGTGAGGTCGTCGAGGAGTTCCCGACCGCCACTGATGAGCAGATCACCGATGCGCTCGCCCGCTCGCACAACGCCTACGCCACCTGGTCCACCACCCCAGTGGAGGAGCGCACGGCAATCCTGTCGAAGGTCGCCCAGATCTATTCGGATCGCGCTGAGGAGCTTGCCGAGATCATCAAGCTCGAGATGGGCAAAGCCGTCCCGGAGGGCAAGGGCGAAGTCGCACTGTCGAGCATGATCTACCAGTACTTCGCCGACAACGCCGCCGAGTTCATCTCCGAGGAGAAGCTCAAGGGGCCCAAGGACGGCGAGGCCTACCTGCTGCGCAAGCCGGTCGGCTCGCTGCTGGGCATCATGCCGTGGAACTTCCCGTACTACCAGGTCGCCCGCTTCGCCGCACCGAACCTGGCGCTGGGCAACACGATCATCCTCAAGCACGCCCCGCAGTGCCCGCGCTCGGCACAGGTGATGGAGGAGATCTTCGTCGAGGCCGGCCTGCCGGCTGACGCCTACATCAACGTCTACGCCACCAACGAGCAGGTCGCTGACATCATCCTGCCGGATCCGCGCAACCAGGGCGTGTCCCTGACCGGCTCCGAGCGGGCCGGCTCGGCGGTGGCCGCTGAGGCGGGCAAGAACCTCAAGAAGGTCGTGCTCGAACTCGGTGGCTCCGACCCCTACGTCGTGCTCGACTCCGCTGACGTCGCCGCGACCGCCAAGACGCTGTTCCAGGCGCGGATGGGCAACACCGGCCAGGCCTGCAACTCGCCCAAGCGCATGATCGTCATGGACGACATCTACGACGAGTTCGTCGAGAAGATCACGGAATCGGCCAAGAAGTTCACCCCGGCTGACCCGCTGGCAGAGGACTCGCGGCTGAGCCCGCTGTCGTCGAAGGCAGCGCAGGAGCGGTTCATGGAGCAGGTCGAGGCGACGGTCTCCGACGGCGCGACCCTGCTGGCCGGTGGCAAGGCCTATGAGGGAGAGGGCGCCTTCGTCGAGCCGGTCGTGCTCACCGATGTGCAGAAGGGCAAGCGCGGCTACTACGAGGAGCTCTTCGGCCCGGCGTTCATGATCTTCCGCGTCTCCTCTGACGAGGAGGCCGTCGAGCTGGCCAATGACACCCCGTTCGGTCTCGGTTCGGCTGTGTTCAGCTCGGATATGAGCCGGGCGGAGAAGGTCGCCGGGCAGCTGCAGGCCGGCATGGTCTTCGTCAACGGACCCGAGCAGTCCCGGGAGTACCTGCCCTTCGGCGGCGTCAAGCGCTCCGGTGTCGGCCGTGAGCTCGGCCCGCTGGCGATGGACGAGTTCTGCAACAAGCAGCTGTACTACAAGAACAGCTGATCACAGGGCATGACGATGGCCCGCCGGGTTCGCCCGGCGGGCCATCTCCTTCTTTGCCGCGTGCGATCAGCGTGCCGGCTCAGCTTTCACTGCTTCTTCGTCCGCCGGGTGAAGGCGACGACAGCGCTGTCGCACCTGTGCGCACACATGACTGTGGCCCGCCGGGAGAATCCCCAGCGAGCCACAGAATGTCAGCTTTTCAGCTGACGGTCATCACTGCTTGGGGCTCTTGCGACGGCCGACCATCATGGCTGCAGCTCCGACAGCCAGCAGGCTGGCTGCACCGTAGAGCGCGGTCAGGTCTGAGCCGGTGCGCGGCAGCTCGTTGCGATCGCGGTCACGGCCCTTGTCGGAGTCACCGCCGCCCTTGCCGTTGTCATCGGCATGGACGGAGAACGTTCCGTCGCTCTCGCCATCGCCGCAGATGACGGTGACGGAGTAAGTGCCGGTGTACGCAGAGTCCGGAGCGTTGCCCGTCCCGTGGATGTGCTCGATGACGGCGGTGCCGTCGTCGTTGGTGTCGGCGTCGACTTCGTAGCTCAGTTCGCCGTTCTCATGTTCGATGATGAACGTTGCTGCCTCGCCGGGGTAGCAGTTCGTGACGGTGAGCTCGACGCCCTTGTTCTCATTGCGGAAGTCGGTGACGCTGATCTTCTGCGGTGAGATCTTCAGCTTCGGCTCCATGCGCTCGTCGTCGCCGTCGTCCTCACCGATGATCGTGACCGTGAAGTCGAAGGTCTTCGACTCTTCGCCCTCGCGGGTGACGGTGACGGTGAAGTCGACCTTGTCGCCGACCTCGAAGTCGCTTGGATCGCCTTCGTAGTAGACGCCGGTCGTCAGCTCTTCACCCTCAGCCGTCGTCGACTCGTTGGTGAGGTTATTGGTGACTTCGTCACCGGCCTGGAGATTCGAGGCCGTGATGGTGATGCCCTTGTCCGGGTCGGTGAGGTCAGCAGCAGTGATCTCATCCGGTGCCGAGCTCACCTGCGGGTCGAAGGCAGGGGCATCGTCGTCGCCGCCGTCCTCAGCCGGGTCAGAATCTGGCGTCGGATTGGGATTGGAATCCGTGGGCTCCTGGGTTCCGGTGCCTGCTGACTCCTCGGTATTCGAGGCGGCAGGCTCCTCAACCTTCGTCTCGACTTTCTTCTCGTTCGAGTCTTCCGACGTCTTCTCGTCGGCCTGCTTTGAGTCCTCAGACGTCTTACCGGTCTCAGCCGACTGACCTGCCGGCTCGGTGACAGTGTCAGTCTCTTCCGGCGTCGGCTGCGCGAATGCGGCCGAGGAACCGAAGAATGCACCCGCGCTGACGAGCGCGGCGGCCGATGCGCCGGCAGCCAGGCGGCGGAGAGATGTGCGCTTCATGGGGCTGTCCCTTCGAAGGTCAGAGAAATATCAATTCTCTCTGAGAGTAACCTGGGTGACACCGGGTGACAACCAGGTTTCCTGAATGTTCGGTGAATTGGCCGGGATCTGCGGCACTTCGTCCGACAGTCGGCCGATCTGGGGTGCCGGTCCAGGCCTCCGCTCTGAAGCCAGCACCCTAAACCCCGCCTCAGAGCCGGGGGCGTCATCGCCCGTAGCATGGTGCGAGCACATCCGACCGCGATCAGCGGTCACCACAACCGAAGCTCAACGACGAGAAAGGCTCACACCCCATGGCTGCCCACACTCCGCCCCCGACCACCCCGGAAACCCAGGAAGCGCAGTCGAACGCGCAGGCTTCACGCGGGCTCATGCGGCCGCTGAATCACTTCCTCGAGCGCTGGGTGCCGTCATCGCTGGTCTTCGCGATCCTGCTCACCCTCATCGTCGCGATCCTCGCGTTCATCCTCACCGATGCCGGCCCCGTCGATGTGCTCACCGGTTGGGGAGAGGGTCTGGCCGGGCTGCTGGAGTTCATGACCCAGATGGCGCTCATCCTGCTGCTCGGCCACATCCTGGCCAACACCGGCCCGGTCCGCAAGGGTCTCTCCGCCCTGGCCGCCGTGCCGCAGAGCCCGCTCATGGCCTACGTCTTCGTCTTCATCGTCGCCAGCTTCGCCTCCCTCATCACCTGGGGACTCGGCCTGGTCGTCGGCGCACTGCTCGCCCGTGAGATCGCCATCCAGGCTCGCGGCAGGCAGATGAAGGTCCACTTCCCGCTGCTCGTGGCTGCCGGCTACTCCGGCATGGTCGTGTGGCACATGGGCTACTCCGCTTCTGGTCCGCTGACCGCAGCCACCCCGGACTCCTTCCTCGCCGAATCCTTAGGCGGCCAGCTCATCCCGGTCTCCCAGACGATCTTCGCCGGCTGGAACATCGCCGCAGCCGCCGCCGTCATCATCGTCTGCGCCGCGCTGTTCGCTCTGGCCGCCCCGCGGAAGAACGACCCGGTCGTCGAACTGCCCGCCCACGTCGAATCCGAGGCCTACGACCCCGCCCGCGAAGACGTCGTGACACCTGCCGACCGTATCGACGCCTCGCGCATCCTCACCCTCATCACCGGCCTAGCACTGGCCGGCTACCTCGTCGTCCACTTCGTCCAGGGCGGTTCGCTGACCCTCGACATCGTCAACTGGTCGTTCCTAGCGCTCATCTTCCTGCTCGTGCGCAGCCCCTTCGAACTCATCCACCTGACGAAGGAGGCCGCCGCCAACGTCGGTGAGATCCTGCTGCAGTTCCCGCTCTATGCCGGCATCCTCGGGATGATGAAGGCCACCGGCCTCATCGTCGTCTTCTCCACCGCGCTCGTCTCGATCGCCAACCCGACGACCTTCGGCCTGCTCGCCTTCCTCGCCGCCGGCCTGGTCAACTTCTTCGTCCCCTCCGGCGGCGGCCAGTTCGCCGTGCAGGGCCCGATCATGCTCGATGCCGCCGACCAGCTCGGCGTCGACCCGACGGTGGCGATCATGGCGGTGTCCTACGGAGACCAGTGGACGAACATGATCCAGCCGTTCTGGGCTCTGCCGGTGCTTGCGATCGCCGGGCTGAAGATGCGCGACATCATCGGCTACACCACCTTGACCCTGCTCGGCGCCGGCGTCGTGCTCGGAGCGACCCTGCTCATCATCAGTCTGTGACCGCTCCCGAGGCGGTGGCCGGCTTGCGTTGTTAGAGTGCCCTCATGCCTGAGATCCGCGTCTCCGCCCTCGTCATCCGCCACCCTGAGCACCGTGAGCTGCTCATGGTCCGCAAGTCGGGCACCCGGGCGTTCATGCTGCCTGGCGGCAAGCCCGAACCTGGTGAGTCCGCTCGGCACGCGATCATCCGCGAAGCCGCCGAGGAGCTGCATCTTGAGCTTGCCGATGACCGGCTCGCTGAGCTCGGCACGTGGACAGCGGCGGCTGCCAATGAGGCCGGGCAAGCGGTCACGGGCACAGTCTTCGCCTACCGCGGGCTGCCCGGTGGGCTGAATGTCACCGCTCCTGCGGTGTATGAGGAGATCGCCGAGGCCGGCTGGTTCTCCTTCGATGACCTGCCAGCCGACACCACCGAGCGCCGGTTCGCCTCCCTGACCCGCGAGTGTGTCATCCCCAACCTGCCCGACTGGCTGACCGATGGCACGAGAATGCCGGCACAGCAGCGCTGACGTGACCGCGCTGACATGACAGTGCCGCGCAGCCGACCGAAACCGATCCGGCTGCGCGGCACTGCCTGCGGCTCACTTCTTGTTCGACTTCTTCGCTGTCGTCTTCTGAGCTGTCGATTTATTCGTCGCCGACTTCCTAGCTGTCGACTTCTTGCTGGTGGACTTCTTGGCAGCGGCCTTCTTCGGCGCAGCCTTCGTGGTGCTCGTCTGCGGAGTCGTCTTCTTCACCGTGGAGGAAGCGGACTGGGACGATGTGTTCGACTTCGCCGCTATCGTCGTGGCAGGCTTTGTGCTGTCAACCGTCGCCGCAGTGTCGTCAGCGGCGAGTTCGCCGAGTTCGGCGTATGCGTAGAGGGCGCGGTAGACCTCGTGCAGGCTGACGTTCGCTTCGCTGGCGATCATTCGCACGACGCCCAGGTAGTCCTCATACGGCACGCGGGCGGTGTTCTTCGACTCCAGCAGGCCCGCTTCGAAGAGCACACCGACCGAGCGGGCGTCCATGAGTGCGAAATCCGCCGGGTAGACCGCTGAGAGGATCGCACTGGCGAAGGGCTTGCCGACCCCGTCGATGATCGACAGGATCGGAATCCGCCAGCGATCAGGGGTGTCCTCCTCCAGCGCCAGGAAGGTCAGGTATTCGATGTCCTTCTGGGTGGTCTTGTCAGAGTAGCCGGTGAGTATCGGCAGAACGGCAACCGCCTTCCATTCCGCAAAGCGCAGCAGCGACTTGTACTTCAGCCGCTCCTTCTTGCGTGCCTTCTTCGCGTCCTTGGTCAGCAGGCGATCTTCGAGCTCGGTGATCACATAGTGCGGGGCATAGCGGGCGATGAATTCCGAGGTGATGCGCAGAGCCGTCATGACGGCATTGTATCCGTCACAGTCGTGATCAGATCGCATCTGTCACAGTCGTCGCCACCCGGTCAGACGCCATAGAACAGGACAGCCGCCGTAAGTCCCGCGAGCAGGGCCGCTGCGATGACGACGCTCATGACGATGACCACCGGGCGTGCGCCCCGCGAGCGGCGCAGCGCGGCCGCAGGTGAAAAGCTCGACCGGTCGGGAGCTGGGCTCGGGGTGCGGGTGTTCGGGGGAGTGGCCGGCAGGCCGTAGAGGTCTCGCGGGATGTCCCGATGAGGTGGGCGTGAGTACACGGCAGACTCCTGCAATCAGCTCGGCGGTGGAGGGCTCACCACCGAGTCAACCCCGGGCTGCTGCATCAAGGGTGCTCGGCATGTGTCAGGTCAGTCACAAGTCCCAGCGCTGGAGCAATTCACAGCGCCGGGCGTAGAACTGGGCGGCGCACCATAGTGCACCGCCCAGTCTCGCGTCTCTGTCAGCCCGCCTCAGCGGGCGTCAGCCGATCGGCTCAGCAGGGACGGGTCTCCGGGGAGACGGTGAGCTTCGGATCGCTCTTGACGACTCCGCCGAGGGCATCATCGATCTTCGAGAGCACATCGGCCTCAAGCTTGACCCCGGCGGCCTCGGCGTTCGAGGTGATCTGCTCCGGGCGTGACGCTCCGACGAGTGCGGCAGCGACATTGTCGTTGGCCAGCACCCAGGCGATCGCCAGCTGCGCCATCGTCAGGTTCAGCTCCTGGGCGATTGGCTCGAGCTTGGCGACGGCTTCGAGGGTCTCGTCCTCGAGCAGGCCGGCGACGGCCTTCGCGCCGCCGGACTCATCGGTGGCACGCGAACCCTCGGGCAGCGCCTGGCCCGGCTTGTACTTGCCGGTCAGCACACCCTGGGCGATCGGCGACCACACGATCTGCGAGATGCCCAGCTCCTGGCAGGTCGGCACCACCTCGGGTTCGATGACCCGCCAGAGCATGTTGTACTGCGGCTGCGAGGAGATGAGCTGGATGCCCAGATCCTTGGCCATGCCGTGGGCAGCGCGGATCTGCTCGGCGGTCCACTCGCTGACACCGATGTAGAGGGCCTTGCCGGCGCGCACGACATCGGCGAAGGCCTGCATCGTCTCCTCCAGCGGCGTCTCGTAGTCGTAGCGGTGTGCCTGGTAGAGGTCGACGTAATCGGTCTGCAGGCGGGAGAGCGAACCGTTGATCGACTCCATGATGTGTTTGCGCGACAGGCCGCAGTCGTTGTGCCCACGCGGGCCAGTGGGCCAGTAGACCTTGGTGAAGATCTCCAGCGACTCACGGCGCTGACCCTTGAGGGCCTCGCTGAGAACCGATTCGGCCTTGGTGTTGGCGTAGACGTCTGCGGTGTCGAAGCTCGTGATGCCGGCGTCGAGTGCGGCGTGCACGCACTTCGTGGCGATCTCGTTCTCCACCTGGGAGCCGTGGGTGAGCCAGTTGCCGTAGGTGATCTCGGAGATCTTGAGTCCGGAGTTGCCGAGGTAACGGAATTCCATCAGGTAGTCCTCTCTTGCAGATCAACGGCCGGCGCCTGCCTGGCGCGGCCTCACCTCCTCACATTACCGGCAGCACTAACGGGTGAGGGCTGACAAGGCGCACTGTGTTCCCTGAACCGCTCATGGTTGAATGGTGTCCATGACTGCCGAGTGGTCTGAGGTGCGGGTTGCCGTGTCGAACGAGCAGTGGGATGAGGCCATCGCACAGCTGACCGGCATGCGTCGGATACCGCAGGACATCGCCTACGTGCTCGCCCGGGAGTCCGACGACCACCCGGAGTTCCGCCAGATCCTGCTGACCCTTGATTCCGTGCAGGACTGCGTCATCAACGCCGTCGATCCCGAGCGCACTGGGCGCTGGAACTCGATGTCGATCATCCGCCACTTCGCTTCGCCGTTCGCTGACTGGATCGACAAGCCCGCCTACGCGCTGCGCTCCTTGATCGCCACCCGCCGGCAGAAGCGCGCCTGCGGGGTGCGCGAGTCGGTGGTCCTGGACAAGGAGAAGGCCGGCGAGCCGATCCCCACGGACACCGTCGGCGAGGTGTGGGAGAGGATCCTGCGCGAGGAGGGATTCCTCAACGTGCCGCGCAGCCAGTTCCACGAATGGCACTACGAAGACGTCATCCGCCGCTTCCCGGAGAAGTCGAGCCACGGCGCCGAGGAGCCGGCGAAGCCGGGGCTGGCGAAGGAAGCCGCGCGGATCATCTGCGGGTGGGGACCCGAGGAGCTGCGCGTGCAGCTCGCCAGCAACCCGGACCTTCCCCTTGATGTCCTCCTGACCCTCATCGACGACCCGGTCGAAGCGGTCGCCCGGGCGTGCGCGGACAACCCGCAGTGCACCGGCGACCTGGCCAACCGCCTCGAGGCCCGATTCCCTGATATGGGTGCGGTTCTCGACAAGCACCCGAACGCTGACATCGATCGTCAGCTGCGCATTCCTGCCTGCGACGTAAACGAGGAGATCCTGCCCTCCTTCCTCAGGGCAACCATGGCCACCTCTGAGGAAGCTGACCAGCTGCGCTCGCGGCTCACCGTCGGCAGCACCGCTGATGCAGCACTCGGTTCGGTCTGGCTCGAAGTCGCGTGGCGGGAAGCCGAGGACCGCATAGCGCTGAGCTGATGACGCTGGTGCATATGTGCCTATTCCGGGTTGCCGTGCAGGGGCCCAGGCTAGGGTGATGAGCATGAGTTTTCCGACACGATCCGACCAGTTGCGTCGAGTCGGCGTCCAGGCTGTCAATCGTGGCCGGTCGATCGCACGCACCAGTGCGGCATTGGTGCGCGGTCGTCTCGCCGAACGCGGACTTGATCCGACATATGCACCGCAACCGGACGACGCTTTCGTCGTCGCGGCCTATTTCGCCGGGGATGCAGCCAGCCTCTACCAGCTGCGTGAATGGCTGCTGCCGTTTGAGAGGCTGTCTGAGCGCCTTGTCGAAGAAGGCCACGGTGAGGCCCCGTTGGCGATCTTCTGTCGCAATGCTGATCACGCCCGCCGCATCACACCGGCTACGCAGCTTCCGATTCGTTTCGGCCGACTTGCCAAGGACCTTGAAGCCTTTATGGGCCAGTCGAGTCTGCGTGTCGTCTTCTACGTCAACCAAGCCACGATGAACTTCCAGGCGCTGCGCTTCACCCGGCCAGCGCATGTGCACCTGAGCCACGGGGAGAGCGAGAAGGTCTCGATGATCTCCAATCAGCTCAAGGCCTATGACTACATCTTCACTGCTGGCCAGGCCGCTCGCCAGCGCCTCTTAGACACGCTTGTCGGATTCCGGGAGCAGGGAGGCGAAGTGCGCATGATCGACATCGGTCGCCC
The DNA here is from genome assembly GCF_025147615.1 of Brevibacterium luteolum. Taxonomy (NCBI): domain Bacteria; kingdom Bacillati; phylum Actinomycetota; class Actinomycetes; order Micrococcales; family Brevibacteriaceae; genus Brevibacterium; species Brevibacterium luteolum. The sequence goes on from NZ_JALXPM010000023.1 coordinate 38,921, forward strand.
GCAGCTCGACGCGCCGCGCCAGGCGCCGCAGGCCTGGCGGGAGATGACTGATAGCGCACGGTTGACCGTGTTCTACGCACCCACCTGGGAGGGTGATTCGCCGTCGATGGCGTACGGCACCCTCAAGCACAACGGCCCGGCAATCGTGCGCGGGCTGCTTGATTCCGGCTGTCGGGTGATCTTCCGCCCCCACCCGCGCACCGGGGTCATGGACGTCGAGACAGCACAGGCGCTTGCTGCGGTCAAACAGTTGGTGATCGAGCATCCGCGCGGATACCTCGATGATGATGTGCGGCTGGGGTGGCAATTCGACGCAGCTGATGCATGCCTTGCCGAAATGTCGGCAGTGGCCTTCGACTGGCTCTCGACAGGCAAGCCGCTCGTACTCATCCGGCCGGATGATCCCGGTGCAGAAGTGCTGCCCGGTGGGCTCTTCGACCGTGTGCTTGCGGGTGAGGCGCGTCAACCGACTGAAATCGTCGATCTAGTGACCGCAACTGCGGGTTCGTCCGACAGCGGTGCGGCGTGCGATGCCCAGGCCTACTACCTCGGAAACACGGAACCGGGTCAGCAGCAGCTTCGCTTCGAAGCTGCGACCATTCAAATCGTCGGAGAACGCAGCACAGAGTGAATGCAGTGGGCCGGGGCGCACTGATGCAAGCCAGGTGAGAGGCAAGAGACGGTAGGCCTCCGAGGGGCGTTCGCGCAGATTTTACCTAAGCGTAATGAAGCCGTTACCATTATCCGGATCCTGGCCTGCTTCCCGGCGAGGCCCTGTTACCGTCGCTTCCAAACAATGGAGACTTCACCAATGCGCCGCATCATCACTTACGGCACGTTCGACCTGCTGCACTACGGCCACATCCGGTTGCTGCAGCGGTGCAAAGAGCAAGGCGACTATCTCGTAGTAGCGCTTTCGACGGATGAGTTCAATGCTGGCAAGGGAAAGAAGTCGTACTTCAGCTACGAAGATCGCAAGCGAATGCTCGAAGCGATCAGGTACGTCGACCTCGTTATCCCAGAGGAAACGTGGGAGCAGAAACCCGACGACGTACAGCAGTATCACATCGACGTATTCGTCATGGGCGACGACTGGGAAGGGAAGTTTGACGAACTCGAAGAGCACTGCGAGGTCGTCTACTTGCCGCGCACCCCAGAGATCTCAACCACACAGATCAAGTCCGACCTCTCGTCGTAGGCCTGGAGAGCGCGAAGTTCGCAGTGTGTGCGATCATTCGGTGAAAAGGCCGCGTCAGCGATACTACGCATGGAGGAGTGGCGATGTCAGTACTGGTGACCGGTGGTGCCGGGTACATCGGCTCTCACGTTGTTCGCATGTTGGAGCAGCGGGGTGACCGCGTTGTGGTGGTGGATGATCTGTCCACCGGTGTCGAGAGTCGCGTCGGAAGCACGCCGCTGGAGCGGATTGACCTAGCCGAGCCCGATGCTGAACCTCGGCTCGCGCAGGTGATCTCCGAGTACGGCGTCGACTCCGTTATCCACTTTGCTGCAAAAAAGCAGGTGGGAGAGTCCGTTGAGAAGCCCATCTGGTACTACCGGCAGAACGTTGGTGGGCTGGCCAATCTGCTCGCTGCGATGGAAGCATCCAGCGTTGGTACCATGGTGTTTTCATCCTCGGCAGCAACATACGGTATGCCGGACGTGCCACAAGTGCCGGAGGACATCGACTGCAAGCCGATTAACCCGTACGGCCAGACCAAGCTGATCGGCGAATGGATGATCGACAATGCCATGGTCGCCACCGGCCTCAAGGCTGCGAAGCTGCGCTACTTCAATGTCGCAGGCACGGCTTGGGACGACCTCGCCGACACAGCTGTCATGAACCTCGTGCCGATCGTGCTTGACCGGCTCGACCGCGGAGAGGCGCCGGTTATCTTCGGTGACGACTACGACACGCCGGACGGCACCTGCATCCGTGACTACGTCCACGTTGCCGATCTCGCTGAAGCGCACATCTACGCCCTCGACTACCTCGCAGCTGGCGACGGCCCACCCGCTGAGTCCGTCTTCAACGTCGGCACCGGAGCCGGGGCCTCCGTCAGCGAGGTGATCGACACGGTAGCCCGCGTCCTGGACCGCCCGATCACGCCTGTCATGGGAGAACGTCGCGCTGGTGACCCGCCACAGCTCGTTGCCAATGTCGAGCGGATCGGGCGCGAATTCGCGTGGAAAGCACAGTACGACCTCACCGACATCATCACCTCAGCTGTGCGAGCGAAAGGCCTCACCCCGCGCACCTGAGCGCCAACTGCGTGTCCTCGGCGTGAACTCACGGTAAACTGTGGCGCTAGACCATTCATTGATCCGTGATGGCACAAGGAGGAAGAGTGCTGAGTCCTGCCCGGCCACAGCGGCCGTCGCTAGAGGAGCTGCGTGCCGTCGCGCAGCCTCCCGAAGTGCGCAGCCGCAAGAATGCCGAGCACTGGACAGCGCAGTTGTACCTTCGGCACATCTCGATCTACACGACCGTACTGCTCGTGCGCACGCCGATCACCGCCAACGGCGTCACCGGCCTCATGATCCTCTCTGGCTGGCTTATCGCTGTCTCTCTGCTCATCCCTGGGCTGTTCGGTGCCCTGCTCGCCCTGTTCTTCTCGCAGCTGCAGATGTACCTCGACTGCTGCGACGGCGAGGTTGCGCGCTGGCGCGGCACCAAGGGCGCCAAAGGCGTCTTCCTCGACAAAGTCGGTCATTACACCACCGAGGGACTTGTCGCGATTGCTCTCGGGGCAAGGGCAGTCGGTGAGTTGTCGAATCTCAAAGCCGACCCAGCTGGGATGTACCCCTACCTGCTGGCCGGCACGATCCTCGGCTTCCTCGTCGTGCTCAACAAGGCGCTTAACGACATGGTCCATGTCGCTCGCGCTTTCAACGGTCTCGACAAGCTGCCGGACACAGCGCAGGCGACAGCCATTCCTTCTGGTCTGCTGGCAACCCTCAAGCGCGTCGCCCGATTCGTTCCGTTCCACCGTCTGTATCACTCGGTCGAGATGTCGATCCTGGCTGTCGTCGCCTCGATCATCACGCTCATTGCCTCAGCTGGCGGCGGTCCAGAGCTCGTCGGCGAGCGCTGGCTCATCACGCTTATGGTGCCGTTGTGCGCACTGTCGGTGATCGGACACTTCTTGTCGATCATGGCCTCAAGGAGATTGCCGGCATGACACACGAACAGATCCACACGCATAAGGACGCCACCCAGCCTATCCCGGCCGAGGCGTTCAACACTCCGCAGCTCGAATCGCTGCGCGACACCTCGCGTGAGCGCCGTAAACTCGAACGCGCGGTACGCGCCCGCCACGGCAACTTGCCCGGTACGACGGACGCGGCAGCCAAGCCAGCTGAGACGATGAAGTCCCGGCTGTACTCATTCGGCGTCGTGGTTCTCACCCAGGGCAAGCGCATGGACGACCTGCGCCGCGGAATCAACTCATTGCTGGCGCAGCGCGGCGTGGAGCTCGACATTATCTGCGTAGGTAATGGCTGGGAACCAACCGGACTGCCCGAGCAGGTCAAGACGCTGGCTTTGCCGACCAACATCGGTATTCCTGCCGGCCGCAATGAAGGCGTTCCCCACGTCGACGGCGAGTTTCTCTTCTTCCTTGATGACGATGCCTGGTTGCCTGATGACTCGACACTGATGCGCATGGCACAGCTCATGCGCACCAAGCCGAGCATCGGGCTCATTCAGCCGCGTGTCGAGGATCCTGCCGGCACCCCAGCACCGAAGCGGTGGATACCCCGTCTGAAGAAGGGCAATGCCGGTCATTCGTCGAACGTCTTCTCGGTCTGGGAAGGTGCAGTCTGTCTGCAGCGCAAGGCGTTCGACGCTTGCGGCGGCTGGCCAGCGCCGTTCTGGTATGCCCATGAGGGCATCGAGCTAGCCTGGCGGATCTGGGACGCCGGCTACCAGGTCTGGTACATGGGCGATGTCTCGGTTGCCCATCCAGTGATCGACCAGCGGCGGCACGAAGAGTACTTCTACATGAACGCCCGCAACCGCGTGTGGCTGGCCAGACGGAACCTGCCGCTGCCGTTCAGCCTCGCCTACGTGGCGTCCTGGACGCTTATGCAGACCACACGTTGGGCGACCAAACCCGAGCAGCTGCGGCCCTGGTTCAGCGGCTGGATCGATGGTTGGCGCGATGACCCCTGGGGTCCTGAAGAAAATCACGAAAAGCTCTCCACTCGCGGGCTGCTGCGGATGGCCCGCTACGGCCGACCGCCAGTCGTGTAGAGCTGACTGGTTCATTTGGACAAGGGTGTGGGGCCCGCGGCTCGTGCGGCTCAGCACTCTCCAGAACCGCTGTCGTATGGAGAAGCACCTGAATCGGAAAGGGTGGAAATGACCGACCTAAGGCTCTCCCTCATCATCCCCGTCTACAACTCGATGCCATACCTCACAGAGCTGCTCGATTCTGTGTTCTCACAGACGATGTCGGCCGCAGAGTTCGAAGTCATTGCCGTTGACGACGGCTCAACGGACGGTAGCGGCGACGAACTCGACCGCTTTGCCGCCTCCCACAGCAACCTGCACGTCATCCATCAGGAGAACTGGGGGTGGCCAGGCCAACCGCGCAACCGGGCTCTGAATGCGGCTCGCGGCCGCTATGTTTTCTTCGCGGACTCCGATGACAAGTTCGACCCCAGTGCGTTCACCGTGATGTGTGACTTTGCTGATGCACACGCCTCCGATATCGTGCTGCCGCAGATGGGGTCGATCAACGGCCGCTGGGTGCAATCCAAGCTCTATGCCCGCACGCGCATCGATGCGGACCTTTCGAGCGTGCTGACGACACTGGGCCCGACGAAGCTCTTCCGTCGAACGTTCCTCGACAAGCACGGACTGCGATTCCCCGAGGAGAAAGTCAGGCTCGAAGACGGCATCATGCTCTCGCGTGCCTATTTCCTGGCGCAGCGGGTGTCGGTGGTCACCGGCGCAGACTACTATCAGATCCGGTCCCGCGACGACGGGCAGAACATCAGCTCTCGCTACCTCGACCCCGATGAGTACACCTGGGCGATCGCTCAGGTGAGCCAAAACATTCGCGATTACGATCCGGATCCTCAGCGAGCCGACCGGATCATCCTCGATTTGTACCGTCGCAAATGTTTGAAGTTCTACGCACCGGATCGGTTCGTCAGGCTCAAGCAGGAGCGCGCAAAGCGATTCATCGAGGTGCATCAGCGGTTCCAGCGGGAGTTCATTCCCGTCGAACTGGAAGCCGCCCTTGAGGAGCCATTCCGCAGTCGCAGCGAATGGGTGAGAGCCGGCGACATCGAGGCGATTCGCGTTGGTTCACAGATCGCAGCTGTTGAGCTTGCCCCCACGCTTGTGCGGTGGAAACTCACCTCCCGCGGTGCCGAGCTGCAGATCCGTTCCCGGGTCTTCTCGGCCGGCGCTGCGGACGAGTCGCATGTCCTGCAAGTCTCAAAGCGCGGCTCGAACTGGAGCTACACACTTCCGGCGGTACGGCTGGCTCGAGGTGCTGATAAAGAGAGCAGCACCATCACGGCAGAGTTCCGGTTGGGCTGGCGGAGACTCCTGGTTCCGAGTGAACGCGTCGTCGATCTTCACCTCATCCGCCGAGTGGGTTATGACGACGACCCGCGCAAGGATCTGGTGCAGCGGGCCCGCGTCGCTTCGGCGCCTGAAGTCGAGGCTTCGCTGGTGGCGCGCGGGAACGTGCATCCGTACTGTACAGCACAGGGCAATATCAGCATCAAGCTGACTACCGGTCGGCTTGGTGAAATTCTGGCCTGGGCACGGAAGATCAAGAACGCAGTGAGGCGCTGATCGGATTCAGAGCCGTGCCGGCTCGATAGCAAGGCTGAGATTGCCGCGTTCCGTTTCAAAGAATCTGCCGACGTGCAGACTAACCGCGAGGTCCGCTCCATTCGCGACTGCCATTCGTCTGTGCTGTTGGGCTCCGGCCGCAGTGAGCCAGAAGTCGTAAGTGTCCGGGGGCGCTGCCAAGAAATGGCCAAGAGGTATAGACACGTTGAAGGATTCATCAACGTGCAGGTCAATGGGGACCTCGAAGCCGTAGAGCCCGCTGCGTGACCGTACCCGCAGGAAGACGTCAGCGCCGGCCGACGTCCAGTCACCCGCAGTCATACCGTGCAAGACCACTGTGCTCTCCTGCAAAGAAACCGCTGAAAGTCGCGCAGGCCGCCCAGCGACAATGGGGCGCCTCACTGGCTCCACAAGCTCGTAGCATAATTCAGCCCACATCCGTGTGACAGCGGCATCGTCGAAACGTCGAGCGCTCCTTATCGCAGCGTGACGCATCTCTGTTCGCTCTTCGTCGCTCAGATCGAGGAACTGGCGGATTGTTTGAGCGAGCGCGCCGGCATCACCAGGAGGTACGAGGAAGCCGTCGCGTCCGTGGGTGATGATGTCGCTGGGTCCGTAGCGGACGTCAAAGGCGATCGGAATGCAGCCCGCAGCCATTGCTTCAACTAGTACCAGGCCAAAGCCCTCGAAATCACTACTTAGCACCAGAAATGAAGCTGATTCCAGCTGAGTGGTTGTATCCGCGCTGTAGCCCCGAAGACGCACGCTGTGCCTGAGATTGTACGCGTCAATGAGTGCTTCGAGTTCGCTTGCATCAGGACCGGAACCAAAAACGTCGAGACGTGCGCTGGTTTCACCGAGCTGAGCGAAAGCGCGTATTGCTTGATCCACACGCTTTTGCTTAGTGAGGCGCGCGAGCATAATGCCAGAATCTCGGTGTCGGGGCTTCAGGTGGCTCGCCTGCTGCTCTGGCGTGCTGCGCGAGTTGGGTATTACGCGAGTACGGCGGTAGGAGCTTTGGAACGCTTGATGAAACTCGTTCTGCTGGCGCCGCGTAAGAAATGTGAGCATGTCAAACTGTGCATGATCTACCGACATTTCCCTGCGTGTCCTGGTGAACGGACCGAAGGGGGTTGATGCTGCGGGCTGCAGATGAGTGTTGTGGAAGACCTGGACTGTGCGCACATTGGGGCGCTGATAGTGGCGAAAGAATGAACCAACAAATGCTGAATCATTGATGATGATGGCTTGCCTGTTGCCGACGACTGAATCAATCCATGCGAAATAGAAGTCGCGCATTCTCGTCCATGCGCCTATCGGGTCTCCGGATGAGTCGCACAGGAGAACTCCTCGGCCGCGCGGGTCCTTTCGTTCATCCCGGATATAAACACTACCGTTCGCACGCAGGTGCTCGACGCCAATGATGTTGTCACCTGAGTCGTAAAGAACCCTCCTATTGCCTTCGCCGGCGCTCTCGCTTCGTGCAACAGGAGTTGGTGGCTTTGTCGGAACTGGCTGGGTGGATAGTGCAAGTCGATCGAGCGCGACATGAGACGCAGCAGCTACCTCTGTCCAGCAGTTGCGCAACTGTACACCGTGACCTAGAAGACCTCTGGCCCGAAGGCTCTCAGTTTTTGCTGCGACGTTCAGTTTGGGGTCGAGCGTTAGAACTGGGATGTCGATA
>NZ_JALXPM010000024.1:0-44667 GCF_025147615.1 Brevibacterium luteolum
CGATGAGGACGATGCGCTGGCCCCAGCGGTCGGGGGGGGGGCCGGGGGGGGGGGGCCTGCGCACACCTCACAGGGCCTCAGTTGAGCTAGGCGATGATCACCGGCCGGCGTAGGCCGACCGGGCCCGATCATCATTCGGTGCTGATGCCCTGTTCGTCGAAGTACTTCTTAGCACCCGGGTGCAGTTCCACATCACCGCGGCCGAGCAGAGCGTCTTCAGTCTTGATGAGCTTGCCCTGCGCCAGGGAGATGTCTCCGGCCTTCTCGTAGATCGCCTTCGTGATGCCGTAGGCGTCCTCTTCGCTGACCTGGTTGGTCGAGGCGACGATCGTGGCGAACACCGTCACGGTCTGCACGTCGTCAGGGGCGAAGTCATACGAGCCGCCCGGGATGACGTAGCTTTCGTACTGCGATTCGCCGGCGATCTGGTCGGCCTTGTCCTTGTCCAGCGGCAGCAGCTTGACATCAGCGTTGGCTGCCAGCTCCGACAGCGATGCCGCCGGGACGCCGAGGATCTCGATCGAAGCGTCGATGTTGCCGTCCTGGAGCTTCGAGCGGGCATCGGCGAAGCTCTCCTCGAAGGGCTCGTAGTCGCCGTCTTCGAAGCCGTAGGCATCGAGGATGAGCTTGGCAACAGCCGCGGTGCCCGAACCGGGGGCGCCGACGGCGATCTTCTTGCCCTTGAGGTCTTCGATCGACTCGAAGCCGCTGTCCTCCAGCGTGATGACCTGTGCAGCCTCGGGGTACAGCTGGCCGATCCAGCCGATGTTCTCCAGCGGCTGTCCAAGCTCTTCGAACTCACCGGAGCCGCTCACAGCATCGTGGGCGGTGTTGTTCTGGGTGAACGCCAGCTGGGCTTCGCCCTTGGCGATGCGGCCGAGGTTGTCCACCGAGCCGTCGGTCTCCACAGCGTTGACCGTGAGGCCGTCGACTTCGTTCTGGAAGATGCGGGAGTACTCATTTCCCAGCGGGTAGTACACGCCTGCAGTGCCGCCGGTGGCGAAGGTGAGGTCCTGCGTGAAGTCCTCTGCCGGTTCGCCGCCGCCATTGCCGCCACCGCCTCCGGTGCCGCCGCCGCATGCGCTCAGTACAAGTGCTGCAGCGGACATGATTGCCGCCGCGCGTCCTACGAGTCCGATCTTCATACCGGGTTCGCTCCTTTTGTGGTTTCCGTTTCTCACCTGCGGTGGTTACCGCTGCGGCTGGTGGGCCGCATGAGCTGTCAGGCGGCGGTGCAGCCCTGTGCTGCGACCGCCGGATGCCAGTGGCTGCCGGACCGGCTGCTACCAGCTGGAGTCAACGTCGCCTCCTGCCTCAGCGACCACCTCGTCGATGGTCTGCTGTCGCCTGAGGGTGACCCAGGCCACTGCGCCGTCCTTCTCTCTGTATCCGTAGACGGCAGGCCGTGGCAAGGCGTTGTAGGAAAATGAGTTGGAAAAGTAATACGCGCCGACGTCGTGGATGGCGATGACATCGCCTTCGCGGATGAGCGGCAGCGCACGCTGGTGGGCGATGATGTCGCCGGAGAAGCAGCAGGGCCCTGCAACGTCCTGGACGCAGACGTCGTCTTCGCGCTCCTCGCCTGTCGGGTCGAGGACGCTGACGCGCAGCGGCCAGGCATTGGGCATGAAGATCGTGCGGGCAGCAACCTGCGCGCCGGCGTGGCAGACGGCGATCGGCCGGCCGCCGACGACCTTGGTCGATTCGACGCGGGTGAGCATCGTGCCCGACTTGGCCAGCAGGGAGCGGCCGAACTCGGTGATGATGCCGTAGGTGCCGTCGAAGAGCTCGGGGACCTCCGCCTCGAGCGCGGCTCGGTAGTCGGCGAAGCTCGGGGTGTGGGCGTCGGAGTCGAAGTTGACCGGCAACCCGCCGCCGATGTCGATGTGCGTGATCTGCTGGTGGCCGATCGTTGCGTGGATGTCGGCGACGAGGTCGACGACGGCGCGCACACCGGCGGCCATCGAGGACAGGGCCATGCCCTGGGAGCCGGAGTGCACGTGGATCTGGTTGAGCCACGGGCGGGCGGCGTAGGCGTCGATGATCGCCTGCCGGGATCCCTCGTCGCGCAGCGGGATGCCGAACTTCGACGTCGGGGTCGCGGTCGACATCTCCTCGATCTTGCCGGCGCCCAGCTGCGGGTTGATGCGCACGCCGATCCGGCCCTTGGGGGTCGCGGCGGCCAAATGCTCGTCGATGCGGGAGAGTTCGGTGAAGTTGTCGAGGTTCATCGCCACGCCGAGGTCTACGGCGGTGTCGATGTCGTGGCGAGTTTTGGCCGGGGAGTCGAAGACGATCCGGTCGGGGGTGAACCCGGCCAGCTGCGCCATCCTGAGCTCACCGGGGCTGGCGACCTCGCAGCCGGCGCCGAGCTCGGCGAGGTGGCGCATCATCGGCACGAGGGTCACGGCCTTCGCAGCGACTGCGTGGGTGACCGGTGATGGGGAGTCGAAGGCCGCCTCGGCGGCGCGGAACAGCTCATCGAGGGTGTCGAGGTCGACCATGCCGATGATCGGGTAGTCGGCCGGGAGCATCTCCCGGGCCAAGGCGTCGGACATCGCGGTTGCGCGCCGCTGAGCGTGGTGCACTGGGCTCCCTGTACGTCGGAGGTGGTGGTCCCGGCGGCCGGTGACCGGCCGCTGGTGGAATCATCGTAACCTCTCACACAGCGCTCAGCTGCGGTTCAGGATTTCCGGTGGCTACAGTTCTCTAACGATTGCCGTCGCTACTGGAACAGGACGACGGGTTTGACGATGTCGACGTAGACGAGCAGCACGGTCATGCACAGCATCAGCCCGACGACGACGTAGGTCAGCGGCAGCAGCCGGGCGGTGTCGAAGGGCCCGATGATCCCGCGACCGCGGGCGAGGTTGATCCGCCGTCGGGCGCCTTCGTACAGGGCGACGGCGATGTGCCCGCCGTCGAGCGGCAGGAGCGGGATCATGTTGAAGGCGAAGAGGAACAGGTTGAGCGAGCCGAGCAGCCCGAGGCCGGTAACAACTTTGCCGGCGACGTCGATCTGGTCGGTCGAGACGATCTCACCGGCAACCCGGCCGACGCCGACCATGCCCATGATGCCCTCAGGGTCGCGCTCCTTGTTCGTCGTGGCAACCTGGACGATGTCGACGAGCTTGACCGGCAGCGTCGCCAGTGCTGTAAAGGTCCGGCCGAGGGCCTGGCCGATCTGGCCGGGGAACTCGCTCAGCGGGATCGGCGTGTACTCCTTGTCCGGGCCGACGCCGAGGAAGCCGACGGTCTCGGTGACGAGCTCGCCGTTGCCGTCGCGTGTGAGCTCGCCTTTCTCGTAGACGGGGCGCTCGGCGGCGATGATCGTCGTCGGGATGGTCTTCTGCGCTCCGCCGTCCTCGACGACGATGTCGACCTCTTTGCCGGCCAGGCCGCGGACTTCGCGGGTGATGTCGTTCCAGGAGTGCATCGGCTTGCCGTCGATGGAGATGATCGTGTTGCCCGGCGCGATGCCGACCTCGGCTGCAGGGGTCGGCTGGTCGCCGGGCAGGCAGCGATTCTGGTCGGCTGGTGCGCGTTTGGCCATTTCGGTGGCCGGAACCGCGCATTCGGAGACGGTGGCCACGGTGGTGTTCAGGGTCGGAACACCAACGCCGAGCAGCATGATCCCGAGGATCAGGATGCCCAGCAGCAGGTTGACCAGCGGGCCGCCGAACATGACGACGAGCCGCTTTGGCACCGAGAGGGCGTAGAAAGTGCGGTGCTCCTCGCCGGGCTCGATGAACTGGTTGGAGTATTCGCGGGCGTCGTCCATGGTGCGCTCGAACATCCGCGGCTTCCGGGACTCCGTCGGGATCTCTGTGGACCCGCCTGCAGCTTCGGCGCTCGCACCGACTCCGGCCAGCTCCCTGTCCTCGTGGCCTTCGACGGCTTCGGTGACGATGCCCGAGGCGTCGGTGGCCCCGTGCGACTGGTCGACGGTGGCGTGGGTGGCGTGCTTGGGCGGGTACATGCCCGGCATCGCGATGAACCCGCCGAGTGGGAGCGCCTTGATGCCGTATTCGGTCTCCCCGCGGCGGCGGGAAAACAGGGTCGGGCCGAAGCCGACCATGTAGTGGGTGACTTTGACGCCGAACTTCTTGGCCGGGATGAGGTGGCCGAGTTCGTGCAAGGCGATCGAGATGGAGACCCCGATGAGGATGAGGACGATGCCCAGGGCGTAGAGCAGACTGGTCATGCGCGGGCCCCCTCCGCGGCAGCCGGCTCAAGCCAGCCGGCGATGAACTCGCGGGCACTGCGGTCTGCTGCCAGCACGGTCTCCAGGGTCAGCTCGGTGGCCTCTCCCCCGTTCCCGAGGTGCTGGTCGAGGGCTGCGGCGATGCCCTCGGAGATCTGCGGGAAGGTGATCGTGCTTGCGTGGAAGGCGGCGACGAGCTCTTCGTTGGCGGCGTTGTATACCGCTGGTGCGGTCCCGCCGGCCCTGCCGGCCCGGATCGCCAGACCGAGGGCCGGGAAGTTCGCGTCATCGACCGGCTCGAAGGTCCAGGAGCTCGCGGCGTCGAAGGGTTCGGGTGCGGTGGCACCTGCGATGCGGGTGGTGGTGCCGTCGCGATCGGTGCCGAGGGCGTAGGCGATCGGCAGCTTCATGTCAGGTCGGGAGACCTGGGCGATCGTCGAGCCGTCGACGAACTCGACCATCGAGTGGATGCGGCTCTGCGGGTGGACGACGGCGGTGATGCGGTCGTAGTCGATGCCGAAGAGCAGATGCGCTTCGATGACCTCCAGGCCCTTGTTCACCAGGGTCGCGGAGTTCGTCGTGATGACGGTGCCCATGTTCCACGTCGGGTGGGCCAGCGCTTGTTCGGGGGTGACGGCTGCCAGCTCGTCTGCGCTCATGCCGCGGAAGGGACCTCCGGAGGCGGTGATGATGAGCCGGGAGACCTCCTCGCGGCGGCCGGCGCGCAGCGCCTGGGCGATCGCCGAATGCTCGCTGTCGACGGGGATGAGCTGGGCTGCGTTCTCCTCAGCGGTGCGCAGCACGAGCTCACCGCCGATGATGAGGGACTCCTTGTTCGCCAGCGCGACATCGGTGCCTGATTCGAGGGCTGCCAGCGTCGAGGTCAGACCGGCGGCACCGGTGACAGCGTTGAGCACGACGTCGGCGGGTTCGGCTGCCAACCGGGCCGACGCCTCGGGACCGGTGAAGATCGTCTCGACTGCCACCTGCGCGCCGAGCTGGACGGCGCGTTCCTCCAGCAGCTGCCTGACCTGGGCTTCTCCCCCGGCAGGCGGGGTGGCGATGGCCAGTGCGCGGGCCCCGGCGCGGATCGCCTGGTCGACTGCGGTGTCGATATTCGACCCCGCTCCGATGCCGGTGACGGCGAATCTGGCGGGGTTGGCGGCGATGACTTCGAGAGCCTGGGTGCCAACCGAGCCAGTGGCCCCCAGTACAATGACGTTACGTACCTTCACGGTGACAGATCATCTCATTGATTTCTTAGAACGCGATGACACGTGCGCTCACTGCTGCCCCACGAGGAGAGGAACTCGACGATGAGCAAAACCATGACCCCTGACGAGATTCTGGCGATCGATTCGGTCTTCGAGAAGGAAGACCTCGAATGGGCGGGCATCGTCCGCAAGTGGCTGGACGAGAATGTCCGGGAGAAGATCGGCGACTGGTACCTCGAAGGCACGATCCCGGCTCGTGAGCTGGCAGAGCAGCTCGGTGAGCTCGGCGTGCTCGGCATGCATCTGGAAGGATACGGTTGCGGCGGAGCGACCGCCACCCAGTACGGCCTGGCATGCCGTGAGCTCGAAGCCATCGATTCGGGTCTGCGTTCGCTGGTGAGCGTGCAGGGATCGCTGGCGATGTTCGCCATCCACAACTGGGGCTCCGAGGAGCAGAAGGAAGAATGGCTGCCGCAGATGGCCGCCGGCAAGAAGCTCGGCTGCTTCGGCCTGACCGAACCGGATGTCGGTTCGGACCCGGCTGGCATGAAGACCCGCGCGACCAAGGACGGCTCCGATTGGATCCTCAACGGCGCGAAGATGTGGATCACCAACTCCCCGGTCTCCGATGTCTGCGTCGTGTGGGCCAAGACCGAAGAAGAGGACGAGAAGGGCCGCCCAGTTGTCCGCGGCTTCGTCGTCCCCACCGACACCCCCGGTGTCGAGGTGCCCGAGGTCAAGCGCAAGCTGTCGCTGCGCGCCTCGATCACCGGTGAGATCGTGCTCGACAACGTCCGTCTGCCGGAATCGGCGATGCTGCCGAAGGCCAAGGGGCTCAAGGGACCGCTGTCCTGCCTGTCCGAGGCCCGGTACGGCATCGTCTTCGGCGTCACCGGTGCTGCCCGTGACTCGCTCCTCTCCGCACTGGAGTACACCGGCACTCGCATCCAGTTCAACCGTCCGCTGTCGTCGTTCCAGATCACACAGCAGAAGCTGGCGAAGGCCTTCGGCCAGTACTCGTCGATCACCCTGCTGGCCGCCCACCTCGGCAAGCTCAAGGACACCGTCGGTGTGCGCCCGGAGCAGATCTCCCTGGGCAAGATGGTCAACGTCGACACCGCGATGAACATCGCCCGCGACCTGCGCGCCACCTTCGGCGGTTCGGGCATCACGAGTGAGTACTCTCCGCTGCGCCACGCCATCAACCTCGAGACCGTCCTCACCTACGAGGGCACCCACGAGGTGCACCAGCTGACCCTCGGCCGCGCGATGACCGGCATCAACGCCTTCGCCAACTACGAGGGCTAATCGGCCGACCGACATCACGGCCCCGGTGACTCTGCGCAAGTCACAGGGGCCGTTGCCGTTCGCCCTCGGATTCGCCGACGAGCTCACAGGAGCACCTCCAATGCGTGCCGGATTCTGGGCAGCGATCTCGGGAATTCAGAGGCGGTCTTCAACAATGCGCTCGGTAGGTCTCAGCCCGGCAGCCCGTCCTGACGCTGCCGACCGATGAGCATGCCGCAAGCGATGAGCATGAGCACGATGACGAGCACGACCTCCAGCGCCTGCCGGCTGGTTGACAGTGCCGCGCTGAGCACAAGCGGGACGAGCAGGCCGCTGGTCCGTGATGCGATGCCCATACCGGCGAAGCAGGCCCACGGGTGCGCTGCACTCAGGCTTGCCATGCGGGTGTTGAGCGATGACGTGACGATCGCGGTGCTGATGAGTGGGCCCGTGAGGATGATGCCGGTGATGACGGCCCAGTTCTGCTCGATCCACAGTGCCCCGGAGATTCCGATCAGGGCGAGCAGCACCGCAGCCGCGAACTCGCGGTTGGTTCGGCGCATCGAGCCGTGACCGAAAGCGGTCGCTGTGGCCATGGCAATGAGTTCGCGCATGACGAGTCCGACACCGATCGCAGCGCCGAACTCCGGCAGGGCGAGCGGGAAGATCGAGCTCGTCGTGACGAAGATGACCGGCAGTGCTGAGGCCGACAGTGCCCCGCGGGCCATGACTGATGACCGGCCGATCGCTGCGACCGAATAGACGATGGTGCGCAGCAGCGGCACCCGCTGGGTGACGTGCCGGTCGCGGCTGGGCCCGGGCAGCCACCAGGCGGCGACGAGGATTCCGAGCCCGGTGGTGGCGACGATGACGAACAGCACGCGGGGCTGCTCAGCTGCCAGGGCCCAGGTGATGAACAGGCCTGCTGCCAGTGCGCCGCCGCGCTGGATGAAGACGTTGATGCGCTGGCCGTCGGCCTGCCGTTCCCCGAGCATCGAGGCGTAGTGCGCGAGGGCGGGGATGTAGATGAGGCTGGAGCAGCAGGCGTAGAGGGTTCCGAAGATGACGATCCACCAGCCGGAGCCGGCGATGAGCAGCCCGATGGTGATGAGCAGGATGAGGATGCCGGAGGTGCCGATGACCCGCCGCAGTCCGTAGCGCTCGATCGCCGAGGCGGCCGGTGAGTCGAGCAGGATGCCCAGGCCCATGTAGATCGTCACCGTTAACGAGGCCAGCCCGAGGTTCGGGGCCATGACGGCCAGGCCGGTGAGCATGAAGGAGTGGAAGCCGAAGTACGTGCAGATGACGATGACGATCGCCCAATAGCGGCGCGCCCGCCGCGCCAGCTTCCGTCTGTCGATCGCCATGAGGCTTACGGTAACACCGGGATCAAGGCCGTTTCGGACGTCTGTGATCGGCGGCACAGAGCCGATCGCGGCCTTTCCACGGGCTGTCTGGCTGGCTCAGATCGCTCAGCGGCTGAGGAACATCTCCACAGCGTTGAGACTCTCGGCAGCACTCAGGCTCACCCCGTCGAGGCGCAGGACTTCGCGGCCGGGTCCGATCTCTGCGGCCGCGGCATGCTTGAACGCCGATTCCTTCATGAGCGCCCCGGCGTCGAGCGGTTTGCTCTCCGGTCCGTCGGCGAGCAGCTCGGTGCCTTCGAAGTGCGACCAGATCTTGCGGGTCTCTGTGTGCATGCCGGCCTTCGCGGCAGTCTGAGCGGCGGCGTCGCCGTTTCTGCTGGCGTGCTCGCCGGCTTCCGCATGCGCGCCTTCGGCCGGGCGGAGCACGGGGGCTGTCTTCTTCTCCCCCGGCTTCAGGCTCTTGGATCCGAGGACCACGCAGCTGCCCAGCCGCAGCGCAGCGAGCATCGCGAGGATGAGGGTGACCGGGCGCAGCCCGTCGTCGATGACGAGGAACGGCGGGGCCGGTTCGTGGACCGCGCGCAGGATGCCGGCGAACTTCGCCACCCGGTCGAGGGCGTCCTCGTACGTCAGCGACACCTCGGCGTCGGCGAAGAAGATCTCGTCAGCCCGCCCGGTGACGATCGGGTAGTCGAGCAGCTCGAAGACGGGGTTGAAAGTACCCTTGTCCTTCGGTGAGTTCGTGCCCGGCTTGCGGAACCAGTGCAGCTGATCAGTCGACACTGGCCATGACCTCGACGACCCGGTCGATGAACGCATCGACCTGGTCCTCGTCGTAGGCGCGGTTGCCCTTGCGGGTGCGGAAGAGCACGCGACGGACTTCGTCAACACTCATCGGCTTGCCCTGGGTGAAGTAGCCGTTGATGCGGTCGCACAGATCGTCGACCTCTTCGACGTCATAGCCGATCTGGCCCTTCTCCGGGTGGTTGAACCGTTCGCCGTATTCGCGGGCGAGGCGTCCGCGCAGCGAGCTGGCGGCACGGGTGAGCTCCTTGACCCAGGCGTCCTCACCGGAGCTGGAGATGAGCCGGTCGCGGCTGCGCTTGGCGAAGGCGTCTTCGAGACGGTCGAGGGCGGCGTCGACGACGCCGACGTGGTAGCCGTTGCGCACCAGGTCGAAGCCGACGGTGCGCACCGCACGCGCGTCGAGATCGCCGGGCTGCGGCGTGTCGGATTCGAAGGATTCGCGGGCCCGCTTGAAGAAGCTGTCGACCTGTGCGGGGTCGTATCCGTTCTTCCAACCCGACATCCTGGGGAAGTTCGTCTCCACGTCGCTCTCCTTGTGAATGCTGTGCGGTGCTTAAAGTGTAGCGCTCAGTCCTCTTCGGCCGTGGCAAGCTGGCCGCACGCCCCGTCGATATCCTGACCTCGGGTGTCGCGGATCGTCGTGGGGATCCCGGCGTCCTGGAGGCGGCGCACGAACTCAGCTGCCACCTCGGGCTCGGATGCCGTCCACACCGAACCGGGGGTCGGGTTGAGCGGGATCGGGTTGACGTGCACCCAGCCGCGGCCGCGTGCGTTGAGCTTCTTGCCCAGCAGTTCGGCGCGCCAGGCGTGGTCGTTCATGTCCTTGATGAGCGCGTATTCGATGCTCACGCGCCGGCCGGTGGCTCGGTAGTAGTTGTAAGCCGCGTCGATGGCCTCGTCGACCTTCCAGCGGGTGTTGACCGGGATCATCTCATCGCGCAGGCCGTCGTCGGGGGCGTGGAGGCTGAGTGCGAAGGTGACCGGGATGTCCTCG
The DNA here is from genome assembly GCF_025147615.1 of Brevibacterium luteolum. Taxonomy (NCBI): domain Bacteria; kingdom Bacillati; phylum Actinomycetota; class Actinomycetes; order Micrococcales; family Brevibacteriaceae; genus Brevibacterium; species Brevibacterium luteolum. The sequence continues at coordinate 9,874 of NZ_JALXPM010000024.1, forward strand.
GCGGCAAGCTTGCTGATTCCGGGCACCAGCCCGACTGTCGAGACGGTGATGCGGCGTGCGCCCATGCCCAGGCCGGCCGGGGCCGGGTCGACGAAGCGGCGCACGGCGTTCATGACGCGCTTGTAGTTGGCCAGCGGCTCGCCCATGCCCATGAAGACGATGTTGGTCACGCGTTCGGCCTGCCCCGCGCCCGAGGCGGTGGTGCCCTCAGCATGTTCGCTCGCCTGGGCTGGGGCCTCGCCTTGGTCTTCGTCGGCTTCGGAGCCGACGGCGGCGGCTGGGTTGCCGAGCATGTCGGTGTCAGCCGAGGTGTCGTCGGCCAGTTCGCCAGCGGCGATGACCTGGTTGGCGCGGATGACCTGCTCGACGATCTCAGCTGTCGACATGTTCCTCGTCAGGCCCTGCTGGCCGGTGGCGCAGAACGGGCAGTTCATGCCGCAGCCGCACTGCGAGGACACGCACAGGGTGATGCGGTTGCGGTAGCGCATGAGCACGGATTCGACGAGGGCGCCGTCGAAGAGCCGCCACAGGAATTTGATGGTGTCGCCGTTGGAGGTGCGCAGCCGGCGCACCTCGGTCAAAAGCGGTGGGAAGAACCTCTCGGCCAGTTCGGCGCGCCGGTCCTTCGGCAGGTCGGTCATCGCCTCGGGGTCGGTGGTGTGGTGGACGAAGTAGTGGGTCGAGAGCTGCTTGGCGCGAAACGCTGGCAGTCCCATCTCGGTGACGGCGGCGATGCGCTCGTCCATCGACATATCGGCCAGGTGGGTCGGCGGCTGGGTGACGCGCGGGGACTTGAAGTTCAGCAGCGGCCGGCCGTCACGCGTCGGGGTGCGCGAGGTGGTGCCGTCTGCGTGCTCGACGATGGGCCGCACCTGTCGGCGGGGCGGCCTGTTGGTCGGTGTGGAGGAGGTCTTCTCAGTCATGTCCTCCCAGTATCGCATGTGCAGGCTGGGCGATGTGTGAGAGCGGCACTCTCCTAGCGAAGAACCCTCAGATGCTGGTGGCAGGCGATCTCATCTGGCACGATGGAAGTCCCCCACACGAAAGCTGTGATCCCCATGACGGGCAACGAGATCGTCCGGTTCGTCGCTGCGCTCGTTGTCATCGGCGCCAGTGCCTATCTGGTGTTCAGGACCGATGGATGGCTTCCGCTCGTCTGCGCGGTGGCGGTCATCGCCGGCATCATCCTCCTCATCGACCTCATCCACGGCATCCGCAGGCGGCGCCGGGACGAAGCGGCCGATCCCGCTGCTGACTCCGCGAGCCGAACCTCGCGTGAACCGGTCGGAGACGATCTGCGGTGACCGGTCATGAGAAGTTCCGGCTGGTCGCCTGCCTGCTCGTGGTCGCCGTCGGCATCTACCTGTTCATCGACGGTGCTGCGTGGAATCGCGTGCTCTCCGTCGTGCAGATCGTTGTCGGCCTCTGGCTCTTCGCCGAGACGCTCCAGGGTGCTCGCCGGCGCCGCGGGACGCCGATCGCTCCGCCGCTGATTGAGGACCGTCTGCTTACGCCTCGAGGCTGAAGACCTTGCCGGGGTTCATGATGCCGTGCGGGTCGAGCGCGGACTTGATCGCCCGGTGCATGTCGAGGACGTCGTCGCTCAGCTCCCGGGACAGGCCCGGCTTCTTCAGCAGCCCGATGCCGTGCTCACCGGAGACGGTGCCGCCGGCTTCCAAGGCGACAGTGATGATCTCCTCGAATGCCGCCTGCGCGCGTTCGCGGGCGGCGTCGTCGCCGATCGGGGTGACGAGCAGCGGGTGCAGGTTGCCGTCGCCGGCGTGGGCGATCTGGGCGAGCACCGTGTCGTGCTTGCGGCCGATCTCCTGGATCTTGCCGAGCACCTCGGGCACCTTCGAGCGGGTCACACAGACGTCTTCGGTCAGCACCGGGCCGAGCCGTTCAAGAGCAGGATAGGCGAGCCTGCGGGCGGCAAAGAACGCATCGGCTTCCTCAGCGTCCTCGCTGATGGCAGCAAAGGTGGCGCCAGCGGATTCGAAGGCGGCGACGATGCCCTCCGCTTCGGCCTGCCCGGCAGCACCGGGAACGTCGGTGGCAGCCAGCAGCAGCACCTCGGCTTCGGCCGAAAGACCCATGTTCTTCCACTCATCAACTGCTTTGAGGCAGTAGGAGTCGACGAGTTCGAGCGCGGAGGGGATGATGCCGGCAGCCGTGACGTTGGCGACGGCTTGGCCGGCGTCAACGAGGCTGTCGAAGTAGCCGACGATCGCCCGGGAGTCCTGCGGCAGCGGCAGCAGACGCACGGTGATCTCGGTGACGATGCCGAGTGTGCCCTCAGCGCCGATGATGAGGCCGCGCAGGTCATAGCCGGCGGCGTTCTTCGCTGTCGTCTTGCCGACGCGCACGAGCTTGCCGGTGCCGGTGACGACTTCGAGGTTGAGGACGTATTCGCTCGTGACGCCGTATTTGACGCAGCACAGTCCGCCGGCGTTGGTGGCGACGTTGCCGCCGATCGTCGACCAGGGGGCACTCGCCGGGTCCGGCGGGTACCACAGGCCGTCTTCTGCCACCCGGGTGCGCAGGTCATTGTTGACGACGCCGGGCTGCACCCGGGCGGTGCGTTCGACCGGGTCGACGTCGAGGATCTGGTTCATCGCGTCGAAGCTGATGACCAGGCATCCCTCCAGCGCGTTCGCCCCGCCGGACAGCCCGGTGCCGGCCCCGCGGGCCACAACGGCGACCGAATGCTCGATCGCCCAGCGCACAGCGGCGACCACTTCGGCGGTTTCGCGCGGGCGCACAATCGCCAGGGCTTGGCCGTAGGGCGCCCATTCGGCCTCGTCGTGCAGGTAGGAGGCCATGATGTCGGCATCGGTGATGATCGTCTCGGCCGGCAGGACCTGAGACAGGGAGGCAAGAAGGCTCATGTGATGAATCCAGGCAGGAAGGTGAACAGGACGAGGGCGACCGGGGCGGTCGGGAGTATCGAGTCGAGGCGGTCCATCACTCCCCCGTGGCCGGGCAGCAGGGTGCCCATGTCCTTGAGGTCGAGGTCGCGTTTGATCATGGATTCGGAGAAGTCACCAAGGGTGGCGAATGCCGGGATGATCGTGCCGAGGACGACGCCGGTCCAGATTGGGGCGTCGAAGGCCCACAGCGCCATGCAGATGCCCACGGCGGTGGAGAACACGGCGGAGCCGGCGTAACCCTCCCAGGACTTCTTCGGGCTGATCTTCGGGGCGATCGGGTGTTTGTCCCACAGCACGCCGAAGGTGTAGCCGCCGATGTCGCTGGCGATGACGAGGGCGAGGAAGAGGATGACGAGCAGGTTGCCGTCCGGCTGGGTGAGGATGAAGACGACCGAGGAGGCCATGAGCCCCACATAGGTGAGTGCGAAGAGGCTTAAGCAGACGTCCTTGACCGGATTGGGGCGGCGTTCGAGGAGTGTGAAGAGCAGGATCGCTCCGGCCCCGACGGTGAAGGCCACCCACAGGGCCTCACGGCCGGCCAGGTAGGTCGCCAGGATCATGAGGCCTGCGGCGGTGACGGTCGGTACGCGGGCGACGACGGAGCCGGAGCGTGAGAGCGCGTTGGCCAGCTCCCACATCGCCACGATGACGCCGATGAGCACGATGACGACGAAGGACGGCGGGTAGAACAGCAGCGAGGCCAGCACTCCCCCGCCGAGCACCGCGCCGACAGCGATGGCCGCCGGCAGATTGCGCCCGGCGCGCCCGTAGTCCTTCTTCTCCGGTTCGGCGGCGGTGGCCGATCCCGGGGCATTGTCGGTTGCCGTCGCGGTATCTGCGCTGGTGGCCTCGGCGGCCTTCTCCGCCTCCGGGGTCGGGGTGACGAGCCCGTGTCCGTAGGCCGAGGCCGGCGGGGAGCCGACCACTGCGTGCGGCTGGGTCTCGGTCGCCTGGGACTGTTCCTCAGCGCGCTGCGCGTCATCAGCAGCCTGCCGCTGCGCTTCAGTCGCCTGCCGTTGCGCTTCGGCCCCGGCGGCGGTGCTGCCCGTCCGCTGAGCCGGCGGTGTGGGCGCCGGCTGGATGACCGGCAGCTGCCCGGTCCGGGCGGCTTCCCGCTCGGCTCTTATGGCATCACGACGACGCGGGAACTCCTGGGTGGAGAGTTCCCACTTCTCGCCGTCGACTGGTTGCTGGGCCATCGCTGGGATCAGACTTCGAGCAGCTCTTCTTCCTTGGCTGCCAGGAGGCGGTCGATGGAGTCGACCTTCTTCTTCGTCAGCTCGTCGAGCTCACCGGTGGCGCGCTTGGCTTCGTCCTCACCGACGTCGCCGTCCTTCTGCATCTTCTCGATGGCGTCCTTGGCGGTGCGGCGGATGTTGCGGATCGACACGCGGCCCTGTTCGGCGTAGCCCTTGACGATCTTGACGTATTCTTTGCGGCGATCCTCGGTCAGCTCCGGGAGCACCACGCGGATGACGTTGCCGTCGTTGGCCGGGTTGGCGCCGATGTCGGAGTTGCGCAGCGCGGTCTCGATGTTGCCGAGGGCGGTGCGGTCATAGGGGGTGATGAGCAGAGTGCGGGCCTCGGGCACCTGGAAGGACGCCAGCTGCTGCAGCGGGGTCGGGGTGCCGTAGTACTCGACTTCGATGTGGGCGAACAGTGCGGGGTTCGCGCGTCCGGTGCGCACCGAGGCGAAGTCGTCCTTCGTCGCCTCGATCGTCTTGTCCATCTTCTCTGCGGCTTCGGCGAGAGTTGCTTGCATCGCGGTGCACTCTTTTCTTCGGTCGGTTGCGGAACTGCTGGTCGTCCCTCAGGTCTATTCTATTGTCTCCGCCTCCACCAGCACGGCAGGCGGGGGTGACAGGGGGCCTGGCGGCTCAGGCGCCGCGCACGGTGGTGCCGATCGGCTCACCGGCGATCGCGCGGCGCAGGTTGTGCTCGCCCTGCATGCCGAACACCCGCATCGGCAGGGCGTTGTCCATGCACAGGCTGAAGGCGGTGGCGTCGACGACCTTGAGGCCGCGCTGCAGCGCCTCCTGGTAGGTGATCGAGTCGATCCGCTCAGCAGTCGGGTCGGTCTTCGGGTCGGCGGTGTAGACGCCGTCGACGCCCTTCTTGGCGATGAGGACCTCATCGGCGCGGATCTCCAGGGCGCGCTGGGCGGCGACCGTGTCGGTGGAGAAGAACGGCAGTCCGGCGCCGGCGCCGAAGATGACTACCCGACCCTTCTCCATGTGGCGCATCGCCCGGCGCGGAATGTAGGTCTCTGCGACCTGCGTCATCGGGATCGCCGACTGCACGCGGGTGTCGACTCCCTGCTGTTCGAGGAAGTCCTGCAGGGCCAGGCAGTTCATGACGGTGCCGAGCATGCCCATGTAGTCGGCGCGCGTGCGGTCCATGCCGCGCTGGGAGAGCTCAGCGCCGCGGAAGAAGTTGCCGCCGCCGACGACGATGCTGATCTCGACCTCCGGCACACAGGTGGCGATCTCCTTGGCCACCGCTGCCACGACGTCGGGGTCGACGCCGACGGTGCCGCCGCCGAACACCTCACCGGAGAGCTTCAGCAGGATGCGCCGGCGATCGGTGCGCACCGGGGAGATCTGGTCGTGCTTGGAGGAATGGACTGGAGACTCCGACATCGCTCTCTTCCTTGTCAGGCGGCAGGCTGGCGGCCCTTTCTGAGGGCACACCACCGATCAGTCTAACCTGTCCGCACGCCCCCGGTTCCACCTGCGGCACGGCAGGTCACCACCACCTCGGGCACGGGGTGCGGACATGCCGAAGGCGGCAGCCCCACGTGGGGACTGCCGCCTTCAGTCAACGATCAATGCGTCGCTCAGCTGCCGACGCGGAAGCGCTGGAAGCCCAGCGGCTTGACCTTGGCCTCATCGAGGATGGTCTGCACGCTCTTCTTCGGCTCCTTGGCGAAGGGCTGATCGAGCAGGCAGTTGTCCTTGAAGAACGCGTTAACGCGGCCCTCGACGATCTTCGGGATCGCCTGCTCGGGCTTGCCCTCGTTCTTCGAGGTCTCCAGTGCGATGCTGCGCTCCTTCTCGACGACGTCGGCGGGGACGTCCTCACGCGAGAAGTAGGTCGGGGTCATCGCGGCGATGTGCACGGCGACATCGTGGGCTGCCTCGTCGTCATCGCCTTCGTAGGCGAAGAGAACGCCGACCTGCGGGGGCAGGTCCGGGTTGGTGCGGTGCAGGTACGAGTCGACCTTGCTGCCTTCGACACGGCCGACGCGACGCAACACGACCTTCTCACCGAGGACAGCGCCCTGCTCGGCGATGAATTCCGAGACCTTCTTGCCGTCGGCCTCGGAGTCCAGCAGCGCCTCGGCGCTGTCGGCCTTGGCCTCGACTGCCAGCTTGAGGACCTCGTCGGCGAGCTGACCGAACTTGTCGGACTTGGCGACGAAGTCGGTCTCCGAGTTGAGCTCGATCATCGTGCCGACGCCGTTCTCGACGTGGGTGGCGACGAGACCGTCAGAGGTCGAGCGGTCCTCGCGCTTCGAAGCGGACTTCAGTCCCTTGACGCGCAGGATCTCAATGGCCTTGGCCTGATCTCCCTGTGCTTCGTCGAGAGCCTTCTTGACAGCCATCATGCCGGCGCCGGTGCGGTCGCGCAGCGCCTTGATGTCAGCGGCAGTGTAGTTTGCCATGCGATCTCCTTGTTGAGACGTGGTGGTCTGGGTCAGACGAGCGGATGCGGCTCAGGCTTCGGTCGACTCGGTGGAGCCGGCCTCAGCGGTCTCTTCGGTCTGCTGCTCGGCCGGGGCCTCAGCAGTCGCCTCGGCCTTGGCCTCGGTGTCCTCAGCCTTGGCCTCGCCCTTGCCCTCGAGGAGCTCGCGCTCCCACTCCGGCATCGGCTCGACGGAGACGGCCGAGACGTTCTTCTCGCCGCCCTCGTCCGAGGAGTGGCGCTTGATGAGGCCCTCTGCCACAGCGTCGGCGACGATGCGGGTGAGCAGAGCGACCGAGCGGATCGAGTCGTCGTTGCCCGGGATCGGGTAGTCGACTTCGTCGGGGTCGCAGTTGGTGTCGAGGATGGCGATGACCGGGATGCCCAGCTTCTTCGCCTCGTCGACGGCCAGGTGCTCCTTCTTGGTGTCGACGATCCAGACGGCCGACGGGGTGCGCTGCATGTCGCGGATGCCGCCGAGGGTCTTCTCGAGCTTGTCCTTCTCGCGGCGCAGGATGAGGAGTTCCTTCTTGGTGTACATCGAGCCTGCGACGTCGTCGAAGTCGATCTCCTCAAGCTCCTTGAGGCGGCGCAGACGACCGGAGATGGTCTGGAAGTTCGTCAGCATGCCGCCGAGCCAACGCTGGTTGACGTACGGCTGGCCGACGCGCTTGGCCTGCTCTTCGATGGCTTCCTGGGCCTGCTTCTTGGTGCCGACGAACATGATCGAGCCACCGTGAGCGACCGTCTCCTTGATGAATTCGAAGGCGGTGTCGATGTAGCCCAGCGTCTGCTGCAGGTCGATGATGTAGATACCGTTGCGCTCGGTGAAGATGAAGCGCTTCATCTTCGGGTTCCAACGACGGGTCTGGTGTCCAAAGTGGACGCCGCTGTCAAGCAGCTGGCGAATAGTGACGACGGCCATGCCGGCGCACTCCTTTCATTGTCATTCGGTTGATGCCTGGCATCCGCCGTGTCGGGCCGACAGTCCCAGCTCAGCCGCACGCCACCGCACACGTGTGTGCGGTGTCGCGGAGGATGGGATCTGCACCGGTGGCCCGCTGCGGGTACTCGGATGCGCGTAGTCAGATCTGCACCTGATCAGTCTCGCGCGGGCGCGGGGCTGAAGAGCACACAGTTCTGCTATATGTAGTCTACGATCTTCCCCGCCAGCGACCAAACCTGCCGCCCCTGCCCTCACCGGGCCCGAGGTGTGTGGATGGTCCCGGCGTGTGTGCCAGGAATGCTGGGGATGGCGAGGCGTCCTCCACAGCCGTGCCCGAGGTGTGGGCTGGGTGTGTGCGCGGCATGAGTGTGGAGGGCATGAGTGGACGTGAGAGCACCGGGATCAGGGCCAGACTGCAGCAGCTGGGGTGGATCGCCGTGTGCGGGATCCTCGCCGGGGTTGTGGCCGTGCCGGCCGGGCTGCCGGCAGAGCAGGCCGGTGATCCTGACAGGTTCGGCCGGCCCGTGGTCATCATCGCCCCGGCGGCGGCACAGGCGGCGGAAGCTGCAGCCGATTCCGGTGACTGGGTGACTCCGGTGCCCGGGTTTGAAGTGGTGCGTGCCTTCGACAAGCCGAAGCAGAACTGGCAGTCAGGCCACCGCGGCATCGATGTCGCGGTGCTGCCGGGTGAGTCGATCCGCGCCCCGCGGTCAGGAACGGTGCACTTCGCTGGCAGTGTGGCCGGGCGTCCGGTGCTCAGTCTGGATGTCGGTCGGCACATCGTGTCGTTCGAACCGGTCGAGACGGATCTGACAGCCGGTGATGAGGTGTGGGCTGGTCATCCGGTCGGCACAGTTGCTGATCCGAGTCATTGTGATGACGGGTGCGTGCACGTTGGGGTGTGGGCGAGCGGCAAGCCGAAGGACTATCTGAATCCGGCTGCGTTCTTCTCGCAGGACTTCTCGATCCTGCTGCCTGAGGCGCAGGCCCCTGAGGAGATGCCGGAGGCCTCCGGTGATGACGGCACCTCGGATGCTGGTGCGTGGGGAGGGCATTCAAACGGCCGGATCCCAGCCGTTGCGCTGTGCCCGCTGGATCGTGCCGCTGGGCATCGGCTGCGCTGTGACGCGGCGCGGTCGTTCGATGAGCTCAGCGATGCCTACCGGCAGCGCTTCGGCCAGCCGATTTCGGTGACGGACTCGTACCGGGACTATCAGACACAGGTGATCCTCAAAAGGCGCAAGGGCCGGATGGCCGCCACGCCCGGCAAGTCGAATCACGGCTGGGGCCTGGCAGTCGACCTCGGTGGTGGGATCAACCGATTCGGGACTGTGCAGCATGAGTGGATGCGCTCCAACGCCCCGCGCTTCGGCTGGGTGCACCCGAGCTGGGCCCGGCAGTCCGGGTCGCTGCCGGAAGCGTGGCATTGGGAGTACAAGGGACGGCAGTAGGGTCGCTGCCACCCACTGCCCTGACGTGTCAGAACTGGAATAGCTGCCTGGTGTGTGTCGTTGTGGCTGGCATGAGCATTCACAGCATCGCCGTCGTCGGCGGCCACGGAAAGATCGCCCGTCACCTCACTGAAATTGTCACCCCGGATATGGAAGTCCGCTCGATCATCCGCAACCCGGATCACGCTGCTGAACTTGAAGAGCTCGGCGCTGTGCCGGTTGTCTGCGACCTGGAGAAGGCCTCGCAGGCTGAGCTGGTGGAGGCGTTCGGCAATGCCGATGCCGTCATCTTCGCCGCCGGAGCCGGTGGCGGTTCTGGCATCTTCCGCAAGTACACCGTCGACCTGGCCGCCTCGATCGCGGCGATGCAGGCAGCCGCCGCGGCAGGCATCGACCGGTTCGTGCAGATCTCGTTCATCGGCGCCGGCGGTCCGACGCCGAAGGGCACCGAAGAGGTCTTCGCCGCCTATTGGGATGCCAAGCGCGAGGCTGACAATGCTCTGCGCGCCAGCGGCCTGGACTGGACGATCGTCAAGCCGGGCCGGCTGCTCGATGAGCCTGGCACCGGCTGCCTCGACATCGCCACCGGGACCGAACGTGGGGCCACGACACGGCGTGAGGATGTCGCGGAGTTCATCGCGATGATCCTCGATGACGGCCGCACCATCGGCCGGGAGTTCGACATCATTGACGGTGAGACCCCGATGCACGAAAGCCTCAAGGCCACGCTGGGCTCCTGACAAGCTGCTGCCGGTTCAGGCGCGGGGGTGCGCCTGCCGGTAGCTTTCGGCCAGCCGTCCGAGGGAGACGTGGGTGTAGATCTGCGTCGAGCTCAGTGAGGCATGCCCGAGGAACTCCTGCACCTCGCGCAGGTCAGCACCGTTTTCGATCATGTGGGTGGCCGCCGAGTGCCGCAGCCCATGCGGTGAGAGCTCCGGTGAGTCCGGCAGGCCGGCAGTCGCTGCGTGGACGACTGAGCGGATCTGGCGGACATCGATGCGCCCGCCGCGGGCACCGAGGAAGAGTGCTGTAGCATCACGAGCGGTCCTGTCGTTCTCCAACACTGGCCGGCCGCGCTGCAGCCACGCCCGCAGTGCACGCTGGGCAGGCAGGCCGAAGGGCACGCGGCGTTCCTTGCTGCCCTTGCCCATGACGGTGACGAGCCTGCGATCCGTGTCGATGCTCGTCGTGTGCAGCGCCGCGATCTCTGAGACGCGTGCGCCGGTGGCGTAGAGCAGTTCGAGCAGTGCGGCATCGCGCAGCCGCAGCGCTTCGTCCTTCGGGGAGCGTTCGGTCTCACCGGTTTTCTCGGGATCAGTGCGAGCAGTCACCTCACTGGGTTCGGTTTCAGTGTGCTGCATGACGGCATCGAGGTGGCGCTGCTGCAGGACTGCCGGCAGCCGCGAGGCCTTGCGGGGGCTTGCCAAGCGCAGCGCGGGATTGGATCGCATGAGCTGGTGGCGGGTGCAGAACGCGCAGAAGGCGCGCACCGCTGCGATCCGCCGCGCAGTGGTCGCCGGCGCAGCTCCAGTGCGCGACTGAGCGAGCAGCCATTGGCGCAAGTTGCCCAGCTCAATGGCGTCCAACGGCAGGTGTCCATCGTCGTCGGTGAGGAAGGTCAGCAAGGTGCGCACATCGCTGAGGTAATTGCGCACGGTGTGCTCAGACGCGTTTCGGTGCACACGCAGCTCTTCGGCGAAGGCGGCGAGCGCTTCAGCGTACTCTCCGGGCAGCTGTGCCGCGGTGTCGGGGGAAGTCGACATGCTTCTCAGTGTAGCCAGGGAAGCTACTGGGCTGGCCGATGGCGCACCGGCAGCGTGCAGCTAACTCAGCCACGAGGTTCCAGCGTGGAGTGGCGGCCCAGATGACGGATGACGTCGTATGAGCGACATATTGTGCGAATAACCGACCTGCGGTCAGACTGCTGGCCGGTGCAATTGGATTCGAGCCTCGTCATACGGTCTCTCACCGGGGGACGGCGGCGCGTTTCTTCACCCAACCGTGGGCTTCGCGCTCCACATGGCCGGCCAGTTCTAGAGCGGCAAGTGCGGCCATCACCGTGTGAGCATCGAGACCAGAGCGCACGGCCGCTGTCGCCGCTTCGATCCCGCGAGAGGTCGGCAGCACGTTGTAGGTTCTGCTCTGTTCTGCGGTCATGTCGTCGGTGATCCGCAGCGCTGGCTGACGGTCGGTCTCGCTGCGGGTGGCGTCGATCGGTTCGACGAGTTCGGCGATGTCATCGGCTGACGTAACGCACACAGCCTGGCCCTCGCGGATGAGACGGTGGCAGCCGGCGGATGCCTGGCTGGTGATTGGCCCGGGCACCGCCCCGACCGTGCGCAGCAATTCAGCTGCCCGGTTGGCAGTATTCAGTGCACCGGACCGCCAACCGGCTTCCACCACGATGGTGGCCTGGGCAGCGGCGGCAATCAGGCGATTGCGCAGGAGGAACCGGTGCCTCATAGCCGTCTGTCCGGCTGCCGTTTCGGACACGACGGCATACCGAGTGCCGATGCGGGTGAGCATGTCGGCGTTGCCGCGCGGATAATAGCGATCCACTCCCCCGGCCATGAAGGCGACCGTCCCAACCTCGGGTGTCTCGGCGGCGGCGAGCGCCGCCTGGTGGGAGGCTGCGTCGATGCCGTAGGCGCCGCCGGAGACGATGGTGTGTCCTCGCATGGCCAGTTCGTAGGCGATGCTGCCGGCGACATGCTCACCGTAGTGCGTTGAGGCACGTGCTCCGACGAGTGCGATCGAACCGGTGAGCAGCTCCTGCAGGTTCCCAGGTCCGCGCACCCACAGCGCGAGGGGCTCGTGGATGCCGAGCTCAGTCAGCTGTGTCGGCCACTCATCATCTTCCGGATGGATGAGGCGGGCTCCGAGCCGGGCCATGATCCGCTGCTCTTGGACGGCATTGAGGCTGGGCAGGCGCATCCGCCACCGCTCGTGAACCGTCGACAGCTTGTCTCCCGGGACCTGCAGACCGACGGCTTCGCATGCCTCATGCAGCTGCGGAACGGCCTCGGACTGCCGGGAGCGGATGAGCGCGAGCATCCGCTCGGCACCAAGGGCGAGAACGCCGGCTTTGAGGATCTCATCGCCTGGTTCGGCTAGGCGCAGCAGGTCGACGCAGGCCAGTCGCTGAGTGTCGGTGGTCATTGTGCCTCCCGCATGCGCAGGAGTGCCGCGGCGAGCACATCGTCGCCATCGGGGCGGGTTCGGCCGGCGAGGTCGGCGATGGTCGCTGCGATCCGCAGCACGCGGTCGTACCCGCGCATCGACAGCAGACCGCGTTCGAGTGCCTGGTCGAGGACGTGAGTCTCACTGGATCTGAAGGAGAACGCTTCTCGCAGATACGCACCCGGTGCGCGGGCGTTCGTGTTCCACGGCATATCGGCATAGCGGTGGGTCTGGCGCTCCCGTGCTGCCGCCACCCGCTCGGCGACGACGGAGGATGATTCGGCTGGGGTGTCCCGGCGCAGGTCGGCTGCGGTGACGGGCAGGACGTCGAGCTGGATGTCGACGCGGTCGAGCAGCGGGCCGGAGAGCTTCTGCCGGTAGCGGCGGCGCACGTGCGGGGTGCACGAACACGTCTGGGTGGCGCTGCCGGCGACTCCGCAGGGACACGGGTTGGCCGCCAGCACGAGTTGGAATTTCGCCGGCAGCACCACCGACCCCCAGGCGCGGTGGATATCGCAGTAGCCGCTCTCCAGCGGCTGACGCAGCGCTTCGAGCACGTCGCGGTTGAATTCCGGAGCCTCATCGAGGAACAGCACCCCGCGGTGAGCGCGTGAGAACACTCCGATCGCTCCCGGCCGGGAGCCACCGACCATCGCCGTGGCTGTCGTCCGGTGATGAGGCGCTTCGAACGGTGGAGCAACAGCATCGAGTTCATCGGCTTCGACGCAGCCGGCCAGTGACTGCATGGCCAGCACTTCTATGCGCTCATCGCGGTTCAACGGCGGCACGATGCCGCTGAGACAGGCGGCGAGCATCGACTTGCCGGCGCCGGGAGCACCGCTCATGAGCAAGTGGTGGCCACCGGCGGCCGCCAGTTCGAGTGCGCGCCGGGCGTCATGCTGACCGTGGACGTCGGCGAGATCGGTGGGTTCGATGACGTTCTCGCGACTGCTGGGAGCCGCGGGCACTGGTTCGGTGTTGGATGGTGCCGCACGACCACCGTGAGCCTGGACGACATCGGCCAGATGCCCGGCGGCAACGACCTCAGCCTGCGGGACAAGAGCTGCTTCGGCACGATTGCCGTAGGGAACGACGAAGCGAGTGAAGCCCGCCTCCAGACCGGCGAGGATCGTCGGCAGCACCCCGCGCACAGGCAGAATGCGCCCGTCGAGACCGAGCTCACCGCAGTGCACGACCCCATCTGCTGAGTGCTCCGGAATGAGCTCCTCGCAGGCGAGGATCGTCACCGCAATGCCGAGGTCGAAGGATGTGCCGACCTTCTTCACCGCACCCGGCTGCAGGTTGACCGTCACCTTCGCAGCGCTGAGCGAGATCCCCAGATTCGACAGGGCCGCGCGGACCCGTTTGCGCGACTCGCTGACCGAGGCGTCAGGCAGGCCGATGATGTCGATGCCGGGAATGCCCTGGTTCATGCTCGTCTCAATGCTGATCGGTGTGCCGCTGGTCCCCCACAGCGCGACTGCCTGGGCCCGGCCGAGACGGTTGCGCACACCGCCGACGACGCGGACGTTCTGCTCCTCTTCCACCGCACTCATCGCACATCCCGGACGTGTTGGAGGTCCGGTTGGCGGGCGCTCCACAGAATGCCGATGGCATCGAACCTGAACTGCGGATACCACTCATCGCACTCGGCCAGGAACCGCAGACCGAGGGTCCGCAGGTTTCTGAGCTTGATCGGGGTGATCGCCTCCAGCGGGTGCCCTGCCCAGGACGCGATACGGGTTTTGACCTCGACGAAGACGAGCGTGTCACCGTCGCGGGCGATGATGTCGATCTCGCCATTGGAGCAGCGCCAGTTGCGGTGCAGGATCGTCCAACCGAGGCATTCGAGGTAGCGGGTGGCGTAGTCCTCACCGGTGCGGCCGAGTGTCTGTGCTTTCATGGCTCCACCTCACCAGCGCATGCGGCTGGTGAGAACGCCTGCCCTACCGGTGTGGACGGACACCGATCGTGCACACCCGACCGGGCTCACGCCTCCGTGCCGGTCCACACCCAGCCAGTCGCGAGGTCAGCATCGGAGGGAAGACAGCCGCAGCAATAAACCCTAGACTTCCGAACACGTTCCGAATATGATGGATCTATGACCGCTGCTTCCGCCCTCCCTGCCTACACTCGGCGCTCGTCGGATCTGAGTAAGCACTCCGCCGAGGTCTTCGCCGAGGCTGAAGATCACCCCGTCACGGTGACGCGCCGAGACGGCGAAGCGCTCGTACTCATGTCGCAGCGCGAGGCAGACGCCCGCACTCACCTGCTTGACTTCGCTGCTCGGTTGCTGACCGTCGCCCTCGACGAATCCGGCACTCTCCCCGAACGCATGACGAGGTCGTTCCCGTGGATGCACGCTCTCTCTCCTGAGGACCGCGAGTCCTGCGCTCACAATCTCGTCGACGCCGCACGAGCGTCCTTCTCGACTGATCAACCGCACCTGGCGATCGCTGAGCTGACGTCGTGGAAGGAGACAGCCACGGCAATGGCCGCCGGACTCGGGAGTGCCGAACTCGAATGGCTCGACGAGGGTGACGACGTCGTGGAGCGCCCCTGACCGTGTCAGGCAGCAAGAAGGGCAAGTTGGTTCCTCGGCCTCCGAAGAAGGTCGAGTATGAAATCAGATTCGCTACCGCCGAAGCACAGAAGGGCTGGCGCGACCTCGTCGCAACCATCCGCAATCCGATGGCCGATACCTGGGATTTCCTCACCCGGGCGCCTTTGACCACCACTCCAACCAACTATCGGCTCAAGGGCCAGCTCGGACATCTTTCCCGAGGCGGAACCACGCACGAACGTTGGCAGCACAAACCGACCGCGAAAGGCACTGCTCGGATCTGGTACTTCGTCGTCGACAAGACTGTATTCCTCGAGCAGGTTCACACAAGCCACCCGAACGAGACGAAATAACCGCTCGCTGCCAGTCGCCGCGCCCAGCCGAATATTGCCAGAATCTGCATTTTCGGCCAATCCGCTTTTCGTGTGCCCACGCCATCATCTGCGCTGGATCACCCAGCCTCGAGTTTTTAACTCCCGAACTGCGCGAATTGTCGACACGTCCTGGAAAAGATCCGCGCCCGAAATCCCGGGGTCAAGGCTCATCAAACACCCACGTGCACAGGCGCGACGAGAAGGACAGCCAGAGTAGAAGTAGTACAGCCACCGGACCATCCCGCCCAGCTACCTCTGTCCGGCAGAACCGATGTACGGTGAGGTCAAAGGCCGCTCGCGCGAACCGCGTGCGGTTTTTGCACGGGCGCACATCCCGCGCCTGCTGCTCACACCTGAGACCGAAGGAGTCACCGTGGACCTCTTCTCGCACCCTGAGTTCGATCACCACGAGCAGGTCATCTTCTGCCATGACCGCGACCTCGACCTGCGCGCCATCATCGCCGTGCACGACACCACTCTCGGACCGGCTGCCGGAGGCTGCCGCATGTATCCGTACGAGTCCGAAGCCGATGCGCTCACCGACGTGCTGCGCCTTTCGCGCGGCATGACGTACAAGAACTCGATCGCCGGCCTGCCGCTGGGCGGCGGCAAGTGCGTCATCATCGCCGATCCGCACCGCCCCGACAAGGCAGAGGTGCTGCGCGCCTTCTCCAAGCACGTGCAGACACTCGGCGGCCGCTACTGGACCGCCATCGACGTCGGTGTCGGCCCCGAGGATGCCGACGTGCTGGCCGAGAACTGCGATTACATCTTCGCCCGCGCCAGCCAGTTCCCCGCAGGTGTCAGCACCTCCCAGTTCACCGCCCTCGGCGCGTTCACCTCGCTGCAGGCCGGTGTCGCACATGTGTGGAAGGAACGCGCCAAGGCCGACTCCTCGGATCCCGCTGACCGGGTGGACCTCTCCGGTCTGCGCGTGGCTGTGCAGGGGCTCGGCGGGACGGGCCGCGAACTGTGCCGGATGCTGCATGAGGCCGGTGCCGAGCTCGTCGTCTCCGACGTCTATCAGCCGGCTGTCGACTCCACCGTTGAGGCATTCGGCGCCACCGCTGTTCCCGCCGATGAGATCCATGCCCAGGATGTCGACGTGTTCGCACCCTGTGCTCTCGGCGGCATCATCAACGATGAGACGATCGGCGACATCAAGGCCCGCCTCATCAGCGGCATCGCCAACAACCAGCTCGCCACCCCGGCCCACGGCCAGCAGCTGCGTGAGCGCGGCATCGCCTACGTGCCTGACTTCCTCGCCAACGCCGGCGGTGTCATGGCCGCTGCGACGATGATCTACTCCGAGCCGTCGCTGGAGGGTTCGCGTGCCAGCGTGCTCTCGCTGTTCGATCGGGTCACGCAGGTCCTCGATCAGGCCGAGGCGGAGGGCCGTCCGGCTGCCGAGGTCGCTGAGGAGATGGCCGGTCAGCGCATCGCCGACGCTCGCTGATCCACAGGCGGCAGCGCAGAGCTGTGGCCGCACAACGACGTGTGGTCACAGCTCTTCGTCTTTCACGGGCGCAGCGACTGCGGCGGATCGAAGTCCTCGTTCTTGGCGATCTCTTCGATGTTGACGTCCTTGAAGGTCAGGATCGACACGTGCTTGACGAAGCGGGCGGTGCGGTAGGTGTCCCACACCCAGGCGTCTTTGAGGGTGACTTCGAAGTAGACGTCCGAGCCCTCGTGGTGGGCCTTGAGATCGACCGAATTGGCCAGGTAGAACCGCTGGTTGGTGTCGACGACATATGAGAACAGTCCGACGACGTCGCGGTACTCGCGGTACAGCTGCAGTTCTAAGTCGGCTTCGTAGTTTTCCAGGTCCTCGGCGCTCATGGCGTCATCCTATGCCACCGACCGCGGTTGCAGAATCTTCAACCGGCGGCAGTGGCTGGACAGTGAGCCTCTGCCCGGCTAGTGTTCAGACGTCGATGCGGAAGCTGCGCCGGTGGTGCGGGCTCATCCCGTGGGCGGCGACTCCGGCACGGTGGGCCTGGGTGAGGTAGCCGACGTTGGAGTCCCAGGCGTAGCCGGGGTATTCGGTGGCCAAGGCGTGCATGAGCTCATCGCGGGCGACCTTGGCCAGCACGCTGGCGGCAGCGATCGTCACGCGGGTGCCGTCGCCCTTGATGATCGTGCGCACGTCCGGGACCTCGACCTCGGCGGCGGGTCCGAAGGTGTCGAAACAGTCGAGGGTGAGCGGGGAGGACAGCCAGTCATGGCTGCCGTCGAGCAGCACGAGGCTGGCCGGCGGCAGTGCGGCCAGGGCGCGCCGGCCGGCCAGGCACAGGGCCAGTGTGACGCCGAGGGCATCGATCTCAGCAGGAGACGCGTAGGCGACGGCGGTGTGCTGCTGCCAGGCGGTGACAGTCTGGGCGATCGTCTGCCGGGCGGTGATGTTCAGCTGCTTGGAGTCGTGGATGCCCGCGGGGATGTCGCCTGCGAGCAGGTCAACCAGCCGGTAGTGAACGGCACCGACGCCGATCGGCCCGGCCACGCAGCCGCGGCCGACCTCATCCATGCCGATGATCGTCTCGACACCGGCAGCGGCAAGCTCATGTTCGACGCTCAGGTCGCGCAGACCGGCAGCCGTGCTGCCCGTGCGGGTGGTGCGTTCGAGGGTGGCGGCGTCAGGGCTGCGGGACATCGGCGTAGACCGCCTCCGGGTTCTTCAGCCGGCCGATCCGGTCCAGCGGCCAGTTGCGCACGAACACAGTGCCCACGACCTTGTCCTCGGGGACGAAAGCGCCGCCGGGTGCGTCGCCGTTGTAGCGGGAGTCCAGAGAGTTGCTGCGGTTGTCGCCCATCATCCAGTAGTGGCCGGCCGGGACGTCTTCGGAGAACTCGATCTCCGAGGGTTCGGTGCCCTCCCCGAGGTAGGTCTCGTCCAGCGGCTGGCCGTTGACGGAGACGCGACCTTCGGCATCGCAGCATTCGACGTGGTCGCCGCCGACGGCGATCGCGCGTTTGACGAGCTGGGTGCCCGCATCGGAGGGGACGAGGCCGATGAACTCGAGGATCGGGTTGGGCTTGTAGTCGGCGACGAGCCCGGGTGAGAGCCACCCGCCGGGATCGGTGAAGACGACGATGTCCCCGCGGTCAACGGTGTTGCCCGGCAGCTGGTTGGCCAGCACCCGGTCGTTGACGAGCAGGGTCGGCTCCATCGAGCTGGAGGGGATGTAGAAGGAGCGCACCACCCACGTCTTCACAGCCGTCGAGACGACCAGGGCGATGACGAGGATGACAGCGACCTCCACGAGGAAGGAACGCCAGCTCTTCTTCTCTGTCTTTTTTCGGGCCACGCAGGCAGTCTACCTACTTGCCCCGGTCAGCCGAGGAGCCGTGGCCGATGACGACGCCGATGACCCGCCGGGTGGGGATCATCCCGCCGCCGGGGCTGCCGAGCAGCGCGCGGGAGTCTGTCGAGTTGTCCCGGTTGTCGCCCATGAGCCACAGTCGGTCGGCTGGCACTTCGACGGCGAACGGGGTGGCCGAGGCCGGGTGGTCGGCACTCGGCGGAGAGGCAAGGTAGGGCTCATCGAGCTCTTCGCCATTGCGGATGAGCCTGCCGTCATCCGAGCAGCATTCGAGGGTGTCGCCGGGTCCGGCGATGACGCGTTTGATGAAGAACACGTCGCCGGGTCCGGCTCCGAACCAGGAGCCGACCTGCTGGGCGGCGTTCGGCGGGCTGGTCGGCAGGAAGGAGCCGCGGCCGTCGATGACGACGACATCACCGGTGTCGATGCTGCCGGTCAGCGCGTCGGCGCGCAGCACCGTGACCTGGTTGCCGGGCCGGAATGTCGGCTCCATCGACTCCGAGGGGATCGAGAACGACTGGACGCCCAGTGCCCGAATGCCGGCGGCGGTGAGCACGGCGACGATCGCGAGGATTGCGATGACACGCAGCCACCGCCTCGGGCGCGGCGAAGGGCGCGACTGTGCAGTCACGCCCTTCGTCGGTGTCATGGTCTCGCTGTGGCGAGTGATCAGCGCTTCTCGCGGATGCGCGCTGCCTTGCCGCGCAGGTTGCGCAGGTAGTACAGCTTCGCGCGGCGCACGATGCCGCGGGAGACGACGTCGATGCGCTCGACGGTCGGCGAGTGGAGCGGGAAGGTGCGCTCAACGCCGACGCCGAAGCTGATCTTGCGCACGGTGAAGGTCTCCGAGATGCCGGCACCCTGACGGCGGATGACGACACCCTTGAACATCTGGATACGCGAGCGGCTGCCCTCGATGACGCGGACGGCGACGTCAACGGTGTCGCCTGCGCGGAACTCGGGGAGGTCCGTCTTCATCGACTTCTTGTCGACAATGTCAAGCTTCTGCATGATGTGTTCTCCTGTGTGCTCGCCTCGGGTCGGCACAGCTTCGATCAGCCCGGCGCACGGCCGGTGACGAGATGAGTTCGTCTGCCGGAACTGCTGTTCCTCTGCTGCGCTCACCTGCTGGCATGATCCTCATGGGCTAACGGTGGGCGCTGGCACCTGCTCCCCCGGGGCAGATCGGTGCCAACAAACGCAATGCTCTATCTTAGCCGCCGGGTCCGCCGGGCTCAACTTCGCGTGCGGCCTCGGTGAGCACCTGGCGGTCGCGGGCGTCGAGGGCCGCGTCGGGGAGGCCGGCGAGCAGGTCGGGGCGGGTCCGCTGGGTGCGGATGAGCCGCTGGTCGCGCCGCCACCGCGCGATCGCGGCGTGGTTGCCTGAGAGCAGCACGTCGGGCACCGGATGTCCGCGCCAGTCGGCGGGTTTGGTGTAGACGGGGTATTCGAGGAGGCCGTCCTCGTAGCTCTCCTCGATCAGCGACTCGGGGTTGCCCATGAATCCGGGGATGAGGCGGGCGACGGCTTCGATGATGACGAGTGCGGCGACCTCGCCGCCGTTGAGCACGTAGTCGCCGATCGAGACGAGTTCGACGTCGAAGTCGTCTCCTGCCCAGTCGATAACCCGCTGGTCGATGCCCTCATAGCGCCCACAGGCGAACACGAGATGCGACCGAACTGCCAGCCGGCGGGCGTCAGCCTGGGTGAAGGGGGCACCGGCCGGTGAGGGGACGATGAGCACCGGCTTCTCCCCCGCCTCGGCGGCATCCGTGCCCAAGGCGGTGGGCGCCTGGGTGCCATCGCTCGACCCTGCCAGGTCGGCCCGCCCTGCCAGGTCGGCCCGCTCTGTGAGGTCGGCCCGCTCTGCGAGGTCGGCCAGCCCGGCGACGTGGCTGAGTGCCTGGGCCCATGGTTCGGGCTTCATGACCATACCCGCACCCCCGCCGTAGGGGGTGTCGTCGACGGTGCGGTGCCGGTCGGTGGTCCAGGCGCGCAGGTCGTGGATGCCGACGTCGAGGAGGCCTGCGGCCATCGCCTTGCCGGTCAGGGAGAGTTCAAGCGGGGCGAGGTAGTCGGGGAAGATCGAGATGACGTCGATGCGCATCAGTCGTCGAATCCCGGGATGAGGCCGGCGGGCGGGGTGAGCACGATGCGTCCGGCGTCGATGTCGACGTCCGGGACGATCTCGGCGACGAAGGGCACGAGGATCTCCTCATCGGAGTCGCTGCGCTCGACCTGTTGGGCGGAGGGTGTGATGTGCAGCAGGTCCTGTGCCGCGCCGGGGCTGACCCCGGAGACCTTCCCGACGAGGTGTTCGCCGATGAGGGCGTCGGCGCCGATGAGGTCGTCGATGTACCAGGCGTCCTCATCGTCGTCATCGGTGTCCTCGGCATCGACGGTAATGAGGGTGTTGCGGATCTCCTCGGCCCGGTTCCGGTCAGGCACCTCCGCGAAGCTGAGCAGCAGCCGGTCGCGGTGCCAGCGGGCGCGGGTGAGCGTCAGCGGGCCGATGTCGGGTTCGGTGCCGAACACCGCCTCGGGAACGAAGCGCTCATCGGGTTCGTCGGTGCGGACTTCGACGGTCATCTCACCGCGGATGCCGTGCGGTTTGCCCAGGCGGGCGACTACTGTGCTCATGACTCCAACGGTATCGCAGGCGCTCACGTCCAGCCGTTGGGCACGAGGCCGATGATCGTCAGCAGCGAGTAGATGAACGCGCCGGTGAACACGGTGATCATGGCGATGCGGATGACCGGGTGAGCGACCCAGCCGGCCTGCCAGGCCGGTTCGACGTCACCGGTGCGCCGGGCGCGGGTGAGCATGAGGACTGGAACGACCGCCATGACCGCACCGGCGAAGGCGCCTGCGTAGCCGAGAGCGGAGACGAACCCGGCCAGCCCGATGAGACCGATGGCGAACGGGACCAGACAGGCTGCGGCGATCGAGATCGCGCGGTGCCGGTAGTTGCTCTCCTGCAGGTTGAAACGGTCGAGGATGTTCGTGTGCAGGGTCAGGCCGAGCGCCCAGAACGAGGTGAGCATCGCCAGCGCGGCGAAGATGTTGGCCAGGTAGTAGGCAACAGGTCCGAGCTGCTGGCCCCAGCCGAGGGTGACGACCGGGGTGAGTCCGTCGTGGCCCATGAGCCCGAGCGCTGAGAGCGGGATGAGGGCGAGCAGCGTGCCGGTGGCGACCATGCCGGTGACGATGGCGCGCGGGAGCATGCGCGGGTTGTGCTCGGCCAGGCCGCGGGCGAGTTCGGGCACGATGTACTGGGCGAGGAAGGCGAAGACGGTGAGGTTGACGATCGGGATGATGAAGTAGGGCTTGAAGTACGTCAGGTTGGCGATGTCGATGCCGGGGCCGAACAGCGTCCAGGCGACGAGGCTCAGGCAGATGATGAGCATCGTGGTGGTGATGAGCTGCTCGGACCGGCCAGTGGCGTGCAGGCCGAACCAGATGACGGTGATGCCGGGGATGAGGAAGATGAGGCTGCCAAGCGTCGGTGAGATGCCGAGCAGGTTCGACAGGATCTCCCCGGAGCCGGTCGAGTAGGCGATCATCGCTCCGTAGCCGTTGACGAGCACGCCTGCGAAGACGAGCCAGGACCCGGCCTGGCCGATGTAGCGGCGGGCGAGGCCGGCCAGCTGCATGGGCTTGCGGGTGCGCAAGGCGACCTCGGCGACGTAGAGCATCGAGCAGGTGGTGAGGAATCCAGAGAGGACAAGGGCGATGACGAGGGCGGTGAATCCGCCTTCGCGCACGCCGTAGGGCAGGCTGAGGATGCCGGCGCCGATGTTCGTGCCGAAGATCATCGCCACGCCCTGCCAGAACGTGATCGAGACCCGCTTGAGGCTGCCCTCCGCACCCGAGGTGGTGGTCGCGGCGGTGGTGGTCGCGGGTTCGGCAGTGGATACGGCAGCAGTGCCGGCGGTGTCGCGCTGTCTCATCGTCGGGGTTGTCCTTTGTGAATGAGAACGAGCACGCACCGCACCTGGTTCAGGTGTCAGTCGTGCTCGTTCACGGCTGTCTCATCGGCCGCGTGTGCGCGGCGCTGACCAGCACTGTAGCACCGCCGTCAGCCAGGCCTGCCTGCGGGTCCCAGCCACCGCCTCGGGAGCGGATGCGAAAGCCCCGGCACCTCCCACTTGGGGTGGTGCCGGGGCTTCTCAGCTGTCTGCGGCTGCGCTTAGGCCTCGATGAGGTCGACGCGCACCTGTTCGCGGCCGGCGAGGGCGCTCATGACGGTGCGCAGCGCCTTGGCGGTGCGACCCGAGCGGCCGATGACGCGGCCGAGATCGTCGGGGTGGACGCGGACTTCGAGCGTGGTGCCGCGCTGTGATCCGCGCGAACGCACCGAGACATCATCGGGGTTGTCGACGATGCCGCGCACGAGGTGGTCGAGAGCCTGGGAGAGCATGATCAGCTCTCTTCGCTTCCAGCCTCGGCCGATTCCTCAGCCGGGGCCCCAGCGGTCTCGTCAGCCTTGTCCTCGGCAGGTGCCTCGGCGGCCTCGTCGGACTTCTCCTCAGCCTGCTCGGCCTCGTCGTCCTTCTTGGTCTCCTTGACGACCGAGTCGGCGGCGGGGGCGGTGAAGCCCTCCTTCTCCTGCTGCGGCTTGACCGAGCTCTCGGTGCTGCCTTCGCCGGTGAACTTCGCCCAGTCGCCGGTGAGCTTCAGCAGTGCCTTGACCTGGTCGGTCGGCTGGGCGCCGACGGACAGCCAGTACTGTGCGCGCTCGGAGTCGATCTCGACGACCGAGGGCTCACGGGTCGGGTGGTAGATGCCGATCTCCTCGATCGCACGGCCGTCACGGCGGGTGCGGGAGTCGGCAACGACAACACGGTAGAAGGGTGCACGGATCTTGCCCATGCGGGTGAGTCGAATCTTGACTGCCACTGTAGTGGTGTCTCCTTTTGCATGTTAGGTGCTGCAAGCGTCACCGCATCCGTGGGGATGGACTCAGCTGACGCGCGCGTGGACCGGACTGCGCTGCGGTTGAGAGGGTCCGAGCACAGTCGAGTACAAGCGAATATTCTGCCAGAAATGCGCACGCCGCGCCAACCGGAGTCAACCGGCAGGCCGGCGGGTGTGTCAGTCCTTGCCGAAGATCCCGCCGAAACCCTTGGGCAGCTTCGAGAGATCGATGTCCTCGTCCTTGTCCAGGCCGAGGTTGCCGAAGGCCGAGCCGGTCGGGGTCGGCTCCTTGCCCTCGCGCTTGAGCTGTGCGAGCTTCTCCTGCTCAGCGCGCTTGGCCGGGTTGCCGGACTTGCCGGCGGCCTTGCCCTTCTTGCCCTTCTTCTTGCGGCTGGGACCGCGACCGCCGGGTGCTCCGGGCAGACCGCCCATACCGGGCATGCCTCCCATGCCGGGGGCGCCACCGGGCTGACCGCCCATGCCGGGCATGCCGCCGCCCTTGCCCATCTGGCGCATCATCTTCTGGGCTGCCGCGAAGCGCTCCATGAGCTGGTTGACCTGGGTGACGGTGGTGCCCGAGCCCTTGGCGATGCGGGCGCGGCGGGAGCCGTTGAGGATCTTGGGGTTGGTGCGCTCCTGCGGGGTCATCGACTTCACGATCGCCTCGACCCGGTCGACCTCGCGCTCATCGAAGGCCTCGAGCTGCTCCTTGTACTGGCTCATGCCCGGCATCATGCCGATCATCTTCTTCAGCGAGCCCATCTTCTTCACCGCAGCCATCTGCGTAAGGAAGTCGTTGAGGTCGAAGTCCTCGCCGGCCTGGACCTTCTTCGCCAGCTTCTGCGTCTGCTCCTGGTCGAAGGTCTTCTCGGCCTGCTCGATGAGGGTGAGGATGTCACCCATGTCGAGGATGCGGTCGGCCATCCGGTCGGGGTGGAACTGTTCGAAGTCCTTCATGCCCTCGCCGGTGGAGGCGAACATGATGGGCTTGCCGGTCACCTGGGCGACGGAGAGCGCGGCACCACCGCGGGAGTCGCCGTCGAGCTTGGAGAGCACGACACCGGTGAAGTCGACGCCTTCGAGGAACGCCTCGGCGGTCTGCACGGCGTCCTGGCCGATCATCGCGTCGATGACGAAGAGGACCTCGTCGGGGTTGACGGCCGCACGGATGTCGGCGGCCTGCTGCATGAGGACTTCGTCGATGCCCAGTCGGCCGGCGGTGTCGACGATGACGACGTCGTGCAGCTTCGACTTGGCCACTCCGATGGCATCGGTGGCAACCTTGACGGGGTCGCCGACGCCGTTGCCGGGTTCGGGCGCGTAGGTGTAGGCGCCGGCGCGCTCACCGACGATCTGCAGCTGGTTGACGGCGTTGGGCCGCTGCAGGTCAGCAGCGACGAGCATCGGCCGGTGGCCTTCGGACTTGAGCCAGTGGGCGAGCTTTCCAGCCAGGGTGGTCTTACCGGCACCCTGAAGGCCAGCGAGCATGATGACCGTCGGCGGGCGCTTGGCGAACTGCAGGCGGCGAGTCTGTCCGCCGAGGATGGAGACGAGTTCGTCGTTGACGATCTTGACGACCTGCTGGCCGGGGTTCAGTGCTGCTGAGACCTCGGATGACAGCGCGCGTTCGCGCACATTGCCGGTGAAGGTGCGCACGACCGGCAGCGCGACGTCGGCGTCAAGCAGCGCGCGCCGGATTTCCCGGATCGTGGCATCGACATCTGCTTCGGACAGGCGGCCCTTGCCGCGCAGGTTCTTGAAGGTCGATGTCAGACGATCGGAGAGTGAATTGAACACGAAGGTCTTCAGCTTTCGTCAGAGTCAATACTTGTCAACATCTCAGGATAACGCACGGCAACCGGTCACCGCATGGCCAGCGTTCCGGTCGTCACACCGTGAAGGCGCCGGCTCCCGGAGCTGTTATTCGGCCAGCAGGGCGTCGACGAATCCTGCCGCGTCGAAGGGCGCGAGGTCGTCAGCGCCCTCACCGAGGCCGATGAGCTTGACCGGCACGCCGAGAGCGCGCTGGACGGCGACGACGATGCCGCCCTTAGCGGTGCCGTCGAGCTTGGTGAGCACGATGCCGGTGATGTGGACGGCTTCGGAGAACACCTTGGCCTGCTGCATGCCGTTCTGCCCGGTGGTCGCGTCGAGGACGAGGAGCACCTCGTCGATGTCGTGGCCCTCTTCGCTCAACGGGCGGGAAGCCACACGCTTGACCTTGCCGAGCTCGTCCATGAGGTCGCGCTTGTTCTGCAGGCGCCCGGCGGTGTCGATGAGCACGACGTCAGTGCCGTCGACCTTGCCCTGTTCGACTGCGGCGTAGGCGACCGAGGCGGGATCGGCACCCTCTTCTCCCCTGATCGTCTCAACACCGACGCGCTCACCCCAGGTGGTCAGCTGCTCGGCAGCCGCAGCACGAAAGGTATCGGCTGCGCCGAGACGCACGCTGCGGCCCTCGGCGACGAGCACACGGGCGATCTTGCCGACCGTCGTCGTCTTGCCGGCACCGTTGACGCCGACGACTAGCACGACGGCCGGGTCGCCGCCAGGCGTGCCGGAGTTCTCGCGTTCGACATTGAGGCGACGGTCCATGGTCGGGTCGACGACGTTGATGAGCTCTTCGCGCAGCAGTTCCCGGACGGTCTCCGGTTCGCGGGTGCCAAGCACGCGGACGCGTTCGCGCAGCCGGTCGACGAGTTCGGTGGTGGTGTCGACGCCGAGGTCAGCCATGATGAGGGTGTCCTCGATCTCCTCCCACGTCGCCTCATCAAGCGTGTCGCGTGAGAGCAGGGCGAGCAGGCCGCGGCCGAGCGTGGAGTTCGACTTCGACAGCCGGTTGCGCAGCTTGGCCAGCCGTGTCGTGGGTTCGGTCGGTGTCTCAACCGCGACCGGCGCCTCGGGCTCTTCACCGGGTTCGAGGCCCGGCTCCTCGGTCAGGTCCGGCAGCTCGCTTTCCGGCGGGGCGGGCTTGCGGCGCTTCGGAACGAAGAGGAAGACTCCGCCGATGATGAGCACGGCGGCGCCGATGAGCACGATCCACAGCAGTGAGTCTCCGGTCAGGAGGTCCACGTTCAACTCCAAACAGTAGGCGGGCCGGCCATGTGCGACGGCGTTGGCCGGCGGTCAGTCACGGGGAAGGTCATGATCTCAGGTGCCCGGGTGGGGCGCTTCACTGTGCACAGTGCCATGTGCGTGTGCGGCTGGCAAGCTGCCAGCTGGGCCTATCCGAACAGCAGGGTGATGGCGGTGCGGAAGCCCGATCCGGTCTCGGGCACCTTCCAGTGCCGGGTGCGCGGCCGGAAGGTCAGCAGCGGCGGGGTGCAGTGGCGGCGCGGCTGGGGGCGCAGCACATAGGAGTGCTCGCGCATTGCGGTGACGGCGGCCTGTTCGCGGGTGGCCAGGTGCGAGGTCTCCTCGTCGTGGCCGAAGAACCCGTAGGCGTCATCGTCGTATCCGGTCCACTCGCTCGGCAGCCGGAAGCGCTGGGTGCGGTCGCTCTTGATCCGGCCTTCGGACTGCAGGCCCGGCAGGGCGACGACGAGCACGATGACGAGGCCGATGAGCACCGTGGCTCCCATGCCGATGAGGACTGCCATGCCGCCGCCTATGCCCATGGCGTCTCCGAAATGGGCTGACCTGCGGGCATGGGCGGGGAGCTCCTTCTTCTACCGGTGTCCGTGTACTCGTGAACGCCCAGCACCTCGGCGATGAGCATTCGTCCTTTTCAGTGTATATCCCCGCCTGCTCATCGCTTGACGGGCCGGGTTATTCGGTGCGGTGAATTCGCTGAGAGATTACCTTTGAGACTCCGTCGCCGTGCATGGTGACGCCGTAGAGGGCGTCGGCGATCTCCATCGTGCGCTTCTGGTGGGTGATGACGATGAGCTGGGAGGACTCCTGCAGCTCCTGGAACACCGTGAGCAGGCGTGAGAGGTTGAGGTCGTCGAGGGCGGCTTCAACTTCGTCCATGACGTAGAACGGGCTCGGGCGGGCCTTGAAGATCGCCACGAGCATGGCGATCGCCACCAGGGAGCGCTCACCACCGGAGAGCAGCGAGAGCCGCTTGACCTTCTTGCCCGCTGGCCGGGCGTAGACGTCGACGCCGGTGGCGAGCATGTCATCGGGTTCGGTGAGTTCGAGCCGGCCCTCACCGCCCGGGAAGAGCCGGGAGAAGATGTCGGCGAACTCTCGCTGGGTGTCAGCGAACGCCTCGGCGAAGACGGTGCGGACGTGCTCATCGACGTCGTCGACGAGCCCCAGCAGGTCGCGCCGGCTCGCCTCGATGTCGTTGATCTGCTTTTCGAGGTAGTCGTGACGCTCGTTGAGCGCGGCGTACTCCTCCAATGCCAGCGGGTTGACCGCGCCGATCTTCTTCAGCTCCTTCTCGGCAGCGGCATGGGCTTTCTCGACATCGGCGCGGACGTAGGGCACCTCCCCGGCCGAGGTCTCGTCGTCTTCATCCTCGGTGCTGCCCTGCCCGTCGAGGCTCGGCACCGGCATGTGCGGGCCGAACTGGTCGACGAGGTTCTCCGGGGACAGGCC
The DNA here is from genome assembly GCF_025147615.1 of Brevibacterium luteolum. Taxonomy (NCBI): domain Bacteria; kingdom Bacillati; phylum Actinomycetota; class Actinomycetes; order Micrococcales; family Brevibacteriaceae; genus Brevibacterium; species Brevibacterium luteolum. The sequence goes on from NZ_JALXPM010000024.1 coordinate 37,784, forward strand.
GATGTCCTCACGCGCCCGGCGGGTGAGCTCATCAAGGGTGAGCACGAACCGCTCGCGTGCCAGCTGGGCTTGGTGTTCGGCATCGGTGACGGCGGTGAGCTCATCGGCCTGGCTCGCGCGGGACTCGCGCAGCCGCCGCAGCTCCTCGTCGAGCTGTTCGTGCCGGGTCTTCGATTCGGCCAGTTCGGCCTCGGCGCGGGCTTCGATATCCTTGAGCCGGGTCGCCAGCGCTTCGGCGAGCCGTTCGATGACGCGGGCGGATTCTGCCTGGGCGCGCCGCCGTGCTGCGGCCCGGGCGGCTTGGGCGCGGGCGTCCTCTTCCTGCTTGGCGGCCCGTTCGAGGCCGCGGACCCGGTCGGTGAGGAATCCGACGCGGTCGCTGAGTCCGCGTTCGGCGATGCGGGCTTCCATCACCTCATCGCCAAGCCCTGCGACGCGTGCGGCGAGGGCGTCGCGTTCGCTCGTGTCCGGTTCCTCTTCGACGTGGTCGGTGTTGGCTTTGAGCGCGGTTTCGGCGCGTTCGAGTTCGGCTTCGGCTGTCGCGATGTCGTCGGCCAGCCTGCTGCGGGTCTCCTCGGTGCCGGCCAGCGTCTTCTCCAGGCGCTGGACTTCCTCTGCCGCCCGCGAGACTTCCTGCCCGACGGCCACGATCTGCGCATCGGAGGCATACAGCTTCTCCAGTGCCTCATCGACTGCGGTCTGTGCCGCACTGATGCCGGGTTCGGCATCAGCCAGGCGCTTCTCGACGGCAGCCAGCGCCTGTTCGAGCGCCTCGACCTTCTCGGCGGTTTCGGCCAGCGCCTGCCGCGAGGCGATGCGCGCGCCCTCCCCGGAGCTCGCCCGCGCCACCCGGAAGGGTGAGAACACCTCACCGGCCGGGGTGACGAAGGTCTTCCCGCCGGCCTCGCGGGCTCGCGCGGCGGCGGTGTCAGCGGAGTCGACGACGATGACATCGCCGAGGCTGGCCTGCAGCAGGGCCGCCAGTCCGGAATGTCTGGTCGAGACGAGGTCGAGTGCCGGCACCCCACGGCTCAGGTCGGGGGCATGCGCGCCCGAGGCGGAGGTCGCCGAGGCACCCGCCGTGCCCGTGGCAGCGTTCGGCGTTCCGGCGACGACGAGGTCGACGTCGGTGTCCTCACCGACGTGGGTGAGCACGGCGAGCGCGGCATCGATGTCGTCGACGACGACAGCTCCTGCGAGTTCGCCGAGGACTGCGGTGATCGCGGTTTCGCAGCCGGGGGTGATGTGGAGCTGGTCGCCGACGGCACTCTGGATGCCGGGCAGTCCGCTGTCGAGCAGCTCAGCGGTCTCGGCGGCCAGCCGGGTGCTCATCTGCAGCGCCTCGACCCGGGCCTTGGCCTGACCGAGGTCGGTGCGGATCTCGTCGCGTTCGGCTTCGTACTGCGACTTCGCTTCCTGGAGTGCGTTGAGCTTCTCAAGTGCCGCTTCGTGGGCTTCGTCGAGCGCGGTCTCCCCGGATTCGGTGTCCTGGGCCTGCTGCTGGGCTGCCGCAAGTGCCTTCTTCGCCTCGTCCAGCCTGCTGCTCAGGGACGATTCCTGTTCGTCGAGACCTGCAAGCTGACGCTGGGCATCAGCGACGGTTTTGCGCGCGACATCGCGGGCGGATTCGACACTGGAGCGCTCCCGCAGCCGCTGGGCGATGCGCTGCCGCTGGACGGTGAGCTGCTGCTCGGCTTCCTTCAGCTTCCCCGCCGCTTCATCACGCCGGGTTGTGAGCTCGGCGAGTTCGGCGGCTTTCTGCTCGTGATCGGCTGCCACGGTTTCGAGTTCCTCTTCGAACTTCGCAGCCCTGGCACGGATCGCATCGGGGCTGTCGCCGCCGCTGCGTTCGACCGGGGCCTGTTCGAGGAACCCGATCCGGTCGCCTGCCCGCTGGGCCAGCGCGGTGGCGCGGGTGGCGCGGTTGCCGGCGGTGCGCAGCCGGGTGCGGATCGCCTCGGTGCCGGAGTCGTGGTCGCGCAGCTGTGTCTCGACTGCGCGGATCCGCTCGTCGATGCCGGTGAGCGCGGCCTGCAGCTGTTCGCGGCGCTGCTGGGAGTCCTCGGGCCCGGTGATGGTCTCCAGCCGGGCCTGGACTTGGACGATGTCGTCGGCGAGCAGCCGGGCGGCGGTGTCGCGTAGGGTCGCCTGCACGACGGCGGCGCGTTTGGCTGCCTTGGCCTGCCGGCCGAGCGGGCCGAGCTGCCGGGCGAGTTCGGCGCGCAGGTCGGCGACCCGGTCGAGGTTGGTCTGCAGTCCGGTGAGCTTGCGCAGCGCCTTGTCCTTGCGGCGGCGATGCTTGAGCACGCCGGCGGCCTCTTCGATGAAGCCGCGGCGCTCGAGTGGGTCGGCGTGCAGGATCTGGTCGAGCCGGCCCTGCCCGAGGATGACGTGCATCTCCTTGCCCAGACCGGAGTCGTTGAGCAGCTCCTGGATGTCGAGCAGCCGGGCCGGTGCGCCGTTGACGGCGTACTCGCTGCCGCCGGTGCGGAACAGCGTCCGGGAGATCGTCACCTCGGTGTACTCGATCGGAATCGCACCGTCGGTGTTGTCGATCGTCAGTGACACCTCGGCGCGTCCGAGGGCCTGCCGAGAGGAGGTGCCGGCGAAGATGACGTCGTCCATCTTCCCGCCGCGCAGATTCTTCGCCCCCTGCTCCCCCATCACCCAGGCCAGCGCGTCGACGACGTTGGACTTGCCCGAGCCGTTGGGCCCGACGACACAGGTGATACCGGGTTCGAAGGCGAGCGTGGTGGCTGAGGCGAAGGACTTGAAACCGCGCAGCGTCAGCGACTTCAGGTACATCGCCTCAGCTCCTCTCGACGGTCCGTTGTGCCCCTAAGTCCACCCTGCCGGTGGGGACAGGCGGGGATTCTCCCCGAGAGTCTACCGTTCAGCCTGCTAGTGGGGATCTGACCAGTCTGAATAAGGGCGGACCGCACCAGTCTGATTGAGGGCTGGCGCTCGGGGATCTCTTCCGCGGTGGAGGGATGCAGACGCTGTTGTCTGCGGGAGTCAGGCGCTGATCTCCTTCGACGGCACCGCTGCGGCCAGAGCACCGCCGACGGTGTGTCCCCACATTGCGGGAAGCGCTGTGGGAAAGATCCGAAGCGCATCCGCCTCGCCCACGCGAGCACTTGTCGCCACGATCGCACCGCGCCCTGACGGCACACCTTCAACGTAGATCGACGGCGGTTCCTCACCACGTTCGATCTGGACGATAGCGAGCCGGAGACGGTCGGAGAGGTACGAGACGTCAGCTGGGGCGAAGTGGTCTGCGATTCGCGACGCATAGGCTTCCACTGTGACCCCGGAATGGGTGTCCATCCCGAGCTGCTCGGCTGTCTGCAGGACGAGGGCGTGGATCCACTCCGTGACAGCGCCGTTGGACAGCGCTGTCACACGCAGCGTGTCGGGCTGGCCGGACGCATCGTGGACTTCGAAGAGCGCGAAGAGAGCGTCACCCATCAGATCGTGGCGCGTCGTCGAAGACAGCCTCAGGTGGACATCGGACATGCCGTTGATCGCAGCGGAATGCACCCCGGCTGCAACTGACGTCCGATTGTTCGCGGCGTAGCCCAGGCCGAAGGACTGGCCGAACATGCTGAATTGATGCGCGAGGGTCCCCCGAGCTTCACCAGCGGTCTTCTCGTCGAAGTGGCGCTCGACCTCCAGCACACGATGAGTATCGAGCCGCATCACTGCGTCAGACGAATACGCTTCTGTCGCTGCTCGTGCCAGAAGCTGCTCGGCATGAGCGGCCAATGAGTTCGCAGTTGCCCAGTCATCGCGATTGATGCGCCTGGCCCGCATTTCACTGGTGACTCCCACCAGCAAGAGGATGAGACCGACGACCCACACAACCCAGGTCGGCGAGAGGACGAACAGTGCCGCGGCACCTCTATCGGAACCTGCGAATGCAACCGCGAGCGCAATGATGAAGATGAGGATCGCGACGAGCAGGGAGCCGACGACAAGTGACTTACGGTGCAGGTGGCGGCGCGCACGGCAGCATATCAGGGGTGGAGTGCATATCTTTGATCATATGCGGTCGCGAGCCGTATTCGGTGAATCCCCGGGGCAGGCCTTGCCCTTCAGTGGGATCAATGCGCCTTGCCGGCACCGATCACGCCAGCAGTCCAGCCGCTCGAGGACTTGAAACCGCGCAGCGTCAGCGACTTCAGGTTCATCGCCTCAACTCCTCTCTGTGGTCGGGGCCTGTGTCATGCCTGCGGTGACATTGTGTAAAAATCTGCCCTCTGAGCAGACGCGCCGGTCCTGACCAGCCGCAACAGCTTCGGAGGATCGCGGATCCGCGTGGGTTGCTCGAACGCTGCGAGCGCGAGGACTGACGCTCTATAGAGCCTCTGTTACGTGGTACCATTAACCAGTACCACTCATTCGAGGGAAGGAAGCGGCCCATGTCCATCAGCGCTAGCGAAGCCCGCAAGACCCTCTTCCCCCTCATCCAGCGCGTCAATGATGACCGGGAGGCCGTGGAGATCGTCTCCCGGAAGGGCAACGCCGTCCTCATGCCAGCCGACGAGTACTCTGCATGGCAGGAGACCGCCTACCTGTTCCGCTCGCCCGCAAACGCCCGTCGGCTGCTCGATTCCTACGAGCGCGCCACCTTGGGCAGGACCGAGGTGCACGAACTTGACCGCACCGACGATGCGGACAGGGGCGCCTGAGTGCGCCTGGTCTGGGACAGGTCCGCCTGGGAGGACTACACGTACTGGCAGACTGCTGACCGGAAGGTCCTCAAGCGAATCAATACGCTCATCGATGCCTGCCTGCGCGAGCCCTTCGCCGGGATCGGCAAGCCGGAGCAGCTCAAGTACGGCGCTCAGGGGGCCTGGTCGCGTCGGATCACTGAGGAGCACAGGCTTGTGTATCTTGTCGACGGTGACGACGTGGTGATCTTGCAGGCTCGCTACCACTACTGAGTTTGATCACTGGAGAGTTCGACTTCGGCATGGGCGGCTCGCTCGTGCCAGAGCCCGGCCTCACGTGCAGGCTCAGCGCTGTGGTTTCTGGCACTGCAGGCAGATGTGTGTGCCGCGGCCGCCGACGACGAGGCGGGTGATGAGGGTGCCGCAGCGCAGGCACGGCTGCCCGGTGCGGCCGTAGACGCCGAGCGACCGGTCGAAGTAGCCGGATTCGCCATTGACATTGACATACAGGGCGTCGAAGCTCGTCCCGCCCTGCTCGAGCGCTTCGAGCATCACCTCGCGCGCGGACTCCAGCACGCCCCGCACTCGGGAGATCCGCAGCCGGGCGGCGTGAGCGAGCGGATGGACTCCAGCACGATGGAGCGCCTCGTCGGCGTAGATGTTGCCGATGCCGCTGAGCACGCGCTGGTCGAGCAGCACCGATTTGATCGCTGAGCGCTTCGTCTTGACCACCCGCGCGATCGCATCGAGATCAGTGCTCTCCTCCAGCGGATCTGGGGCGATGTGCGCCATCTGTGCGGGCACCGGCAGGCGGCTCCTCCATCGGCCTGGCACGGTGAGCTCATCGATGCCGAGGTGGCCGAAGATCCGCTGGTCGACGAACCGGAGCGCGAACTCTCGGCCATCAGGTGAGAAGCAGGTGAAGTCTGCACGCGTGTGCCGGTGGACCGGGTCGCCGGGCTCGTGGATGCGGAACTGTCCGCTCATACCCAGATGGACCGACAGTGCACGCTCCGGCATCTCTCCGGTTCCGGCCAGCGGCACCCACAGGAACTTTCCGCGGCGGGCGGGCACGCCGAAACCGGCACCGGTGATGCCGGTGGCGAACGCCTCGGCGGCAGCTGGGGCGATGGTGCGCTGGGAGGTGGTGCCGAGGATCCGCGGATCGTGCAGGCGCACTGCGTCGACGCGGGCGCCGGGCAGCCAATCGGCCAGGCCTCGGCGGACGGATTCGACTTCGGGAAGCTCAGGCACGGAGCTCGCTCAGGCGGCCGCTGTTCTGCGGCCGCTGCAGTGCAGGGGCATCTCGACGATGAGCCCGACAGGCGACGTGAAGAGCAGGAAGGATCCCCGAACCAGCCGCTTGGGCGCACTGTCACCGAGCATGAAAGCGACGACGAATCCGACGCTCGCGATGACGAGGCCGAGTCTGCTCGGGATGAGGAGCATCGTCGACCACACAAAGTCGTGTGCGGTTGGCATGAGGAGATCGCCAGTGAGCGGAAGAAGGGAACTCATACGCGGATTGTACTCCGGCTTCACCAGCGCCGATCGATCCAGGATGCGGGGCTCAGTGTCGGCTGTAGTCCGGGTGGGCGGCGCGGATCGCGGTGACGGCGGCTTCGGCGGCGACGGCTTCTGCGGCCTTCTTCGAGGTGCCCTCGCCGGTGCCCCATACCGTCCCGCCGAGCAGGGCGACGGCGGTGAAGACGCGTGCGTGGTCCGGTCCGCGGCCGGTGACCTCGTAGACGACGGCGCCGAGGTCGAGGTCGGCGGCGGCTTCCTGCAGGGTCGTCTTGTAGTCCATGCCGGCGCCGAGGCGGACGGCGTCGACGAGCATGTCGTCGATGAGCCGGTGGACGAGTGCGAAGGCCTCTGCGCGGCCGCGGCTGATGAAGCAGGCACCGATGAGGGATTCGACGGTGTCGGCGAGGATCGAGTCCTTCGTCCGCCCGCCTGTCATCTCCTCGCCCTTGCCCAGCAGCACGAACCCGCCGATCTTCAGACGCCGGGCGATCTGCGCCAGCGCACGGGTGTTGACGACGGCGGCGCGCATCTTCGCCAGCCGGCCCTCGGGCAGCTCGGGGTTGTCGAGGAACAGCGACTCAGTGGCGACGAGCTGCAGGACGGCGTCACCGAGGAACTCCAGGCGCTCATTGGTGGGGATGCCGCCGTTCTCGAACGCGTAGCTGCGGTGAGTGAGGGCAAGAC